>SXXD01000183.1 GCA_005789685.1 Burkholderiales bacterium | reverse complement strand
TTGCTGAAATCCGAACCAACTCAAGCCCAGCAACAGTGCCACGGTCCACCCGTGGTTGCGAACGAAATCACTGAGGGCCAGCATGGCCACTGTGAGTGCGGGCAGCTTTCTCTGGCTGCCAGAAAACACTTGCGCCACTTGCGGTACCACGGTGCTAAGCAGAAAAATCACAATAAGCAAAGCAATGAGGCTCACGATGGCGGGGTACAAAGACGCACTTAAAAGTTTGGCCTTGAGCGTTTGCTGATCTTGCAAATCATCTGCCAGCTGCCCCAGCACCTCGCCTAAATTGCCACCTTGTTCGCCGGCACTGATGACCGCTGTGTAAAGCGCTGAAAATTCTTTGGGGTGTTGCGACATAGCCTTGGCAAGCCCCAATCCCGCGTTCACTTCAGCCCGCAAGTTGGCCACTAAATGCGACTGCTTTTCTGATTCAGCTTCATCACTCAAAGCGGCCAAGGCGCGCTCAAGTGGCAATCCGCTGCCGACCAAACTGGCCAATTGTCGAGTCCAAACGGCCAAGGCATTGGCAGAAAAACATTTGCCAGAGCCGATGTTGGTTTGCCAAATGCTTTTTTTGTCAGAGTCGCTTTGCGCCAGCGCCTGCACAGCCAAGGGCACCAAAGACTGGGCGCGCAATTGTCCGCGTGCAGCTTTGGCACTGTCAGCCTCGATCACGCCCTTGCGCAGGACGCCATCGTTTTGCAGTGCTTCAAAAGAATAGGCAGGCATGGGCTATTCAGATCAATCGCGTGTCACGCGAAGCAATTCTTCTGGCCGTGTGATACCCAACTGAACCAGCCGTTCACCATCTTCTCGCATCAGCACCATGCCGCCGGCCAGCGCGCCATCGCGAAGGCTGGCTTCAGATTGTTTGGCATGAATTTGGGCACGTAGCGCGTCATCGGTGGTCATCAATTCAAAGATGCCCGTGCGTCCGGCATATCCAGTTTGTCCGCACTGTGAACAGCCGCGACCTTGGCATGCTGTACAAACTTTTCGAACCAGGCGTTGCGCCAAAACACCCAACAGGGAGGAGCTTAGCAAGAAGGGCTCAATGCCCATGTCTGTCAGTCGCGTCACCGCACTGACCGCATCATTGGTATGCAATGTTGCCAACACCAAGTGGCCCGTCATGGAAGCTTGGATGGCAATTTGTGCGGTTTCAAAATCGCGAATTTCACCAATCATGATGACGTCGGGGTCTTGTCGCAAAATAGCGCGCAACGCCTTGGCGAAGGTCAAATCAATCTTCGTATTAACTTGTGTTTGCCCCACGCCTGCCAACTCATATTCAATGGGGTCTTCCACCGTCATGATGTTGCTGCCAGTAGCGTCCAAGCTTTGCAGTGCCGCATACAGCGTGGTGGTTTTGCCCGAGCCAGTAGGGCCTGTGACCAAAATCAAACCATGAGGTTGGGTGACCAATTGCTCAAAGCGTTTTAGGGTGGCGCCTTGCATGCCGACTGATTCAAGACTCAATCGAGTTTCTGATTTATCGAGCAAGCGCAACACCGCACGCTCGCCATGTGCACTGGGCAATGTTGAAACTCGAACATCGACCGCGCGCGAACCTAAACGCAAACTGATTCGGCCATCTTGAGGCAGTCGCTTCTCGGCAATGTCGAGTTCGGCCATGATTTTTAGGCGAGAAATAAGGGCTGCGTGCAACGCGCGATTGGGTTGAACCACTTCGCGCAAGTTGCCATCGACCCGAAAGCGCACACTCGAGTGGCGCTCATAAGGCTCAATGTGAATGTCACTGGCGCCATCGCGAGCAGCTTGGGTAAGCAACGCATTGAGCATGCGAATGATGGGCGCATCGTCGCTGGTTTCTAGCAGGTCTTCCACAGCGGGAAGTTCTTGCATCATGCGTGACAAATCTGCGGCCGACTCCACCTCACTGACCACTGCTGCAGCACTGGATTCGCCAGGGCCATATTGCGCGGTATAGGCTTTGCTGACACGTTGTCTGAGATCTGATGTGTCTTCACGTGCAATGTCCAATGACAACTCAGCATGACCCCACTTGCGCATGACTTCAGAAATGGCATTGGGCCCGCTGTCTGGGCAAAGCCAAAGCGTGAGACGCGTGCCGTCGTCCTCCAACAAAAGTTGGTGGCTGCGCGCAAAGGCGTAGGGGAGCGGGTAGCGGTGTGCCATTAAGGTTTGCGGGTGTTTTCTGGCAAGACGGGTGAACCAATGGCTGGCATGCCAGGGGTTGCGGTAGGTTGAACTTCCATTTGAACGCTGCGCATCTGCTCATAACGACTCAAAGACAGGTTCTCTGTAGATGCGCCATCACGCACAACGACGGGACGCAAGAACACCATCAGATTGGTTTTTTTGCGGCTGCGTGAATCGGCGCGAAATAAGTTGCCAAACAAAGGCACATCGCCCAAACCTGGCACGCGTTCTTGGCTGTTGCCAAAGTCGTCTTGCAGCAAACCACCCAACACCACAATGCCGCCGTCTTCCACCAAGACGCTTGATTCAATGGAGCGTTTGTTGGTGATGAGGCCAGTGGCAGAGTTGATAGAGGCTGGATCAAGACGACTGACCTCTTGGTAAATTTGCAATTTGACGGTGCCGTTTTCACTGATTTGCGGTTTCACCCGCAGTGTTAGGCCCACATCTTTTCGCTCAATGGTTTGAAACGGATTGACCGAGCCAGCATTGGTATTGTTGTTGGTGTACTGACCGGTGACAAACGGCACGTTCTGGCCGATCACAATCTTGGCTTCTTCATTGTCCAACGTTAAGAGGTTTGGCGTTGAAAGCACATTGCCATCGCCGGTGGTTTGTAAAAACCGCGCTAAAAAACCTAAGACGTAGGTGCCATTGTTGTTGTGCGCTACCCCAAGATTGAGGCCGGAGGAAGGCGCTATGTTGCCGCTGGCGCCTTGGGTGGCCAAGGAAATAAGGTTAGCGCCACCCACTCTGAAGTTGGTACCTAAGAGGCCAATGTTGGTGTCGCCTTTGCCGCCCAAAGGCCCTTGCCACTGCACACCAAACTCGGCGGCTTTTTCTGCACTGACTTCAGCGATCAAACTCTCGACAAAAACTTGCGCACGGCGCGCGTCAAGTTTGTCAATGACTGCGCGCAATTGTCGGTACTGAGGTTCGGGTGCTGTGATGATGAGCGAGTTGGTGGAGGGATCGGCTTGAATTTGTCCACCTGTTGAGGGTTGGCCGCCTGCGCTGTTGAAACTGGCGTTGGCACCCCGGCCAGCTGCGGCGTTGTTGGCCGTGCTGGGGGTGTTGGTCATGCCAGTGGCCATGGCGCTGTTGGCGCCGCCCGCAGAACTGCCCTGTGCAGAGATGGCTGCACGCAAAGTTGCGGCCAATTTGGTTGAGTCAGCATTTTTCAAATAGACCACATGGATGTTGCCGCTGGCCGCATTGGGGCCTTTGTCTGTTGGCTGGTCAAGTTGCGAGATCAAGGATCTGGCCAGCGTCATGCGGGCCGAGTTGGCGGCGCGCAAGATGAGCGAGTTGCTTCGCGCCTCGGCCATGACGGTGGTTTTAAAAGTGGCATCGGTTTGGCCTGCCGCGGGTGCAGCACCGCTGGCGGCACCCGAGTCAAGCAGGCGTTGCAAAATAGGAACCAGGTCAGTGGCCAAAGCATTTTTCAGGGGAATGACCTCTACGCCAGTGGCGTTGGCCACATCGAGTGCAGCAATGATGCGTGCCAAACGTTGCAGGTTGTCGGCGTAATCGGTAATGACCAAGGCATTGGTGCCGGGGTTCACATTGAGGGTGTTATTGGGGCTGATGAGGGGGCGCAGTATGGGCACCAAATTGTTGGCATTCTCGTGGTTCAGCTGAAAAATTTGCGTAAGGATTTGACCATTCGAGGCCGGCACGGCGCCTGCAGACACACCGCCACTTTGCAACTTGGCATCTGCCTCAGGAACCACCAAATACAAACCTGCCGACTCGACCAATGCAAAACTTTGCGTGCGCAATTGGGCTGCAAACAATCTGAGTGCTTGCGAAGGTGCCACAGGCACATTGCTGGTCAGGGTGATGGTGCCCTTGACTCGGGGGTCAACCACCACATTGTGGCCAGACAATGTGGCCAAGGTTTTTGCTACCGCGTCAATCTCGGCATTGATGAAGTTCAATGTGACGGGCTCTGGAGATTTTTTGGTGGGCGAGTTGCCACCGGTTTTTTTGTTGGCTTGTGGGGCTTGTGCTGTGGCATGAACGGCCCCCAACACGAGGGGCAAGGCCATGCCTAGACAGATGGCCCATCGCGGCAAGCGCAAGCGCAATGTGAGGTTGTTGGAGGAATGTGTTTGTGAAGCCATGGTGTTCAACCTAGTGAAAGCAAGCTGCGCGCCCCTTGGCGCCGTCCGATGATGTTCAGCAAATTTGACAAAGCTGCTGCGTGCTCAGGCACGGCAGAGGCTTCGCCCCGAAATTGAAGGCGTGAGCCTTGCCATTGACCTTGCCCGCTTAAAAGCAAACTGCCAGACTGCGTGGTCAAGGACAAGGATGGCAAGGGGTTGGTGGCAGAAGCGCCCCCTAAATTGATTTGGTAAGTGCCCATGGGTTTAAGTGTGCTCAATTTGGACGACATGTTTTCTGCAGTGAGTCTGATCTCGCCTTGAAGCCAACTTGGCTGCGTTTGTAAATTGACCCGCAATTGTTTGGTTTCCAATCTGAGGGTGCCTTCGGGTTGAAGGGTGTTCCAAGGCGCGCCCAAACCACTTAACAAATGCGCAGGCCACTGAGATTGGTGATCGTCTATTTGTAATTGCCATGTTTGCAGACGCTCTGTGGCTTGCAAAGAAAGCCGTGCAGCTTGGGCCATGCAGCAAACCGCGTTCAAATTGAAATTGAATTGAGGGCGATTCGAAGCATCAAGAGACATGCCCGTTTGCCAAAAAATTCGTCCAGGCAAAGCCAAGGCATCGCGACTGCCTTCACCCCCTGTTAAAACCAATTTGCCCGAGCCTTGCCAGACCGAACCCTGCACCTCTTGAAGTTGCACTTGGCCCTGTGTGGCCTTGAGCAAGGCTTGAGCAAGCCACTGCGCTGGCAAATGAATGAGCAATGCCATCAAGCCGCCCATGACGGCGCCGACCACGGCCCAAGACCAGCCTCTTTCACTGAGTGACGAGCGCACCTTGTCCTTGGCGTTCACGCCAAGTTTCAAGCTGAAGGGTGATGGCTTCGCGCGCATGTTTATCCGCCCGGCAAACTCAAAATAAGCGCCCCGCGCCAAAGTTCTTTGCTGTCTTTGGTGGCCGCTCCAGAAGCCGAGAATTTTTGAAGATGCGCTTCAATGGGCATTGCTTGTGACTGAATCCTTGCCAATGCCACAAACTGCGCCAGTGAATCGGCAGACACACCGCCCACTGTGAGGGTAGCACGCGTGCCTTCAATGTTAAGCCTGGCACCGTTGCCCAAAACTTCAGAGGCTGCTTTTTGCAAAAGGCTGGCAGCTTCATTGGGTTTGATGCGCGGTGATTTTTGTAAAGTTTGCGCTTGCACCTGCATGGCTTTTAATTGCTGAGTTTGTGCATCGAGTTGCGACAATTGAAGTGGCACTTCGCGCAAAGTTTTCAAAGCGGGTGCCAAGTTCCATGTCCAAAGCATGAGCGCCAAAAAGACAGCGGCCAAGACCAAAAGGCGTTGGCGATCTTTATCAGGAAGCGCTGGAAAGATGTTGAAAAATTTCATGCTCAAAACCCTGCCTTCATGCCCACGATGCGCCATTGCGCACCACTGGGTTGGGCGTCCAAGCCTTGGTTGCGAAGGGCCTTGGCAAACTCGCTGTTTTGCACTTCAGTCAATTGCAAACCTTGCAGCCGAGTTTCGCCATTGCCTTGCACTTGATAGTCAAGGTTAGAAATACTTTGGCCCGCAGGTAAGGCCGCGCCCACTGCTTGCAGCACCCACTCAAAATCGCGTGCTGACACGGCGCCTGAGTTGCGTTGCAAGCGTTCGAGTTCTTTGGCCATTTGCAGCGGCGCATCCACCACCGTGACATTGGGAAAGCTTTGTGTGAGGATGGATTTTTGCAAATCTTTTTGCAACCTGACCTGAGCATTGAGTTGCCATGCAGCCACGTTCAGACCCACACATTGGGCAAGCACCAGCAAAGCCAAGCTCCAACGTGCAGGTTTCCATGCTTCACCCTTGGCAAAAGTTTGCCATAGTCGATTGGCTTTTTGAAGCCAGCGCGCAGAACCGTGAGCTGCAAATTCAAATTGCGCCAAGTCCCAATTGGCTGCGCCGGCTTTTGCATAGCGCTGTACGGCAGTAACCACTTCGATGCGCCATGTGTTGAAACGCTCCGAAAAATCAGCTTGATGGTGTGATTGCAATTGGCGCAAAGCATTTTGTGCAAGATCGGCCACGGCAGGATCGGCCTGTATGACGACTCTTGCGGGAATGTCTTGCACATTGGCCAAAGACTGAAGTTGCTCGGTCCAATATTTCAAGCCTGCATCAAGCGGCAAGCGCCACGCGCCTTGAGCGTTGTTCACCCAAAGCCAAGCGTCTTCTGGCGTACCGCTGACCCAAGCCGAAACCTCGCCCTTGACGGGGCTAGGAGCCCACTCTGGCACGATGCGGTGCACCACATGGCCCATGGCTTGTAGCTGCGACAAGTGCTGCTTTAGCCAAGCCTTGTTGCAAGCGGCCACCCAGCCTGGCGAGTTGGCCTCCCAATCAGCTTGCATGGACAAATGCATGGCCTCGGGTTCATCGAGCAAGGGCT
>SXXD01000182.1 GCA_005789685.1 Burkholderiales bacterium | reverse complement strand
TGTTCGCGTGCTCGGTGTAAGCGCCGAGTGCAACATCATCGACACGCAAACTCCAGGCGAATGGGCTTGTTGGACCAGTCTTGAGCGATAGCGCCTAGTGGGGCCAGGGCCAACGCACATCTCAACGCGCCTTAACTGCCTTTGAGTGCTTCGTGAAAGGCGATCATTTCTTTTTTGATGCCAGCAATCATGGATGAGAGATCAGAGGTGATCATCACCATATCAAAGCCACGCTTAACCGATGCTGCTGCAAACTCAGCGCTCGCACAATGCATGCACACCTTTTTGCCATGGCGATGGGCCACCTCTTTAATACGGTCGCAGGTGGACATGTGAAGCGGATCTGGGTTGTCAGCGCGTGGCGCCATACCCAATGCGTAAGAAAGATCAGCGGGGCCAATGTAGATGACATCTACCCCAGGTGTCGCGCAAATTTCTTCCAAATTGTTCAGACCTTCTTTCGTCTCGATCATGGCCATCAACAGAATTTCGTCATTGGCTTTAGAAAAATAATCTGGGCCGTGAATTTGCAAAGCACGGACAGGGCCTGACGAACGGTCACCCACTGGTGGGTAGCGGCAAGCAGAAACTGCCTTACGGGCTTCCGCGGCGTTATTGATAAGGGGAACAATGATGGCTGAGGCGCCAAAGTCCAAGGCTTTCATGATGGCGGCGGGTTCATTCCAACCTACACGCACCACTGGGGCTGCATCGGTTGCTGAAACTGCTTGCAGCATTTCCATCAAATTGCTTAGGCCCGTAACGCCATGCTGCATATCTACACACACGGCATCAAAACCTTGTCTGGCCATGATTTCAGCTGTAAAGGTATTGGCGATGGAGATCCATCCCAAGGTAACAGGCTTGCCTTGCGCCCAAAGTTGCTTAATTTTGTTGGGTTTCATTTTGACTACTTTTCGTGATCTTCGTTAAGTCTGCATTATGAAGAGTATCTGCCAAATTGGGGGAATGCCCGATCTTGTTCAAGTATGTGCACCAATTCTGGTCACACCTAGGGTTTTCATCCTATTGCAATGCCTGCGAACTTGTTAATTTATGAATGTCATCTTTGCCCACACATGGGCTGGGCTCGCACAACTCAAGGAGGTCCTTCATGTTCAAGAAATTTCTTTCCGCTCTCGTGGTGTCAAGTTTGTGGCTTTCAGGTGCAGCCATGGCACAAACCAAACAAATTAAAGTGGGTGTGATTTTTGATATGTCTGGCCCCTTGGCCGCAGGCGGCTCCAATGCCAGCTATCTGGGCACCAAATACGCCATTGATTTGATCAACGAAAGAGGCGGCGTAGAGGGTCACAGAATTGTGCCCATTTACGTTGATGCTCAAAGTAAAACCGAAGTGGCCATCAATGAAACAGAGCGCTTGCTGAACCAAGAAAAGGTAGACGTCATCATGGGCGTTTTCTCTTCGGCCCAATGCGTTCCGATGGCCCAGCGCGTCGACCAAGCCAAGAAATTCATGTGGGCCAATGTCTGCGTGTCTTCAGCTGTCTTCAAAGACAAAAACTTGAGAAACGTATTTAGGGCGCAAGTTCACTCTGATCAAATGGGCGAAGCTTCTTGCCGCTTTTTAGGTGAAAACAGCAAGGCCAAATTGGGCAAAGAATTGAAAGATCTCAAAGTGGCCATCATTTATGAAGACGGCCCTTACGGAGCAGGCGTTGCATCAGGCAACGACTCGGTATGCAAACAATTGGGCATGCAAGTGGTCCTGAAAGAAGGCTATGCTGCAACCTCCCCCGACCTGTCTCCCTTGGTAACAAAGTTGCGCCGAGCTAAACCCGATGTAATTTTGCACACCGGCTACAACCCAGACATCACTTTGTTCTTGCGCCAAGCCAAAGAGCAAGGTTTAAAGTGGGATGCCCTGATTGGCCACGGCGCTGGCCACGGTCAATTTGACAAGCTGTTTGCCACTTTCAAAGAAGACGCCAACTTGATCTTGAACGTTGACCCAGTTGCAGCCCAATTACTTGACGCAAAAACTCTCAAACCAGGCATCGGCGCACTCACAACAGAAATGATCAAACGCTACAAAGCAGAAGTGAAAGCTGATGAAATTCCCCCCCACGTTTCCATGGGCTTTAACCAAACTTGGATTTTATTAAGCGATGTCATGCCGCGCGCCATCAAAAAATATGGTGGCTACGATCCAGAATCATTGCGCAAAGCCGCATTGGAAACGGATATCCCTGAAGGTGGCACCATCCAAGGTTATGGCGTCAAATTTTTCCCACCAGGTCACCCCATGTCGGGCCAAAACGAACGCTCTTCACCCGTCGTTCACCAGTACTCGGGCAACGACACATTTGTGGTCTGGCCTAGAGCCATCAAGAGCCGTGACCCTGTCATGCCGCTTCCAAAAGGCAATTCATACGCTAATTGATTGTGCTAATTGTTCAAGACCTAACCAAGAAATTCGGTGGCTTCACCGCAGTCAACCGAATTTCTTTTGAAGTCAAGCGCGGAGAAATTGTGGGTCTGATTGGCCCCAATGGCTCCGGAAAAAGTACCACCTTTAATTTATTGGCAGGTATGTTTGAACCCACATCAGGCCATGTCATGTTTGATGGCCAGCCTATGTTGGGCTTGTCGTCTTCACACATTTGCAAACGTGGGGTGGCCAGAACTTTTCAAATTCCCAGGCCCTTTCGCAAACTCTCAATTCTTGAAAACACCACCCTTGCCGCTTTCTACGGCTCAAGTGAACCCATCACAAGAGGCGAGGCCGAGCGCCGAGCGCACGACGCCTTGTCCTTGATTGATTTGCCTCGCGAGCCTGGCGTCCTTGTTGATGGGCTTGGCGCGGCAGGTTTGAAAAAACTCGAAATGGCGCGAGCGTTGGCAACGCAACCTAAGTTGCTGCTGGCCGATGAAAGTTTAGGCGGCTTAGACGAAACAGAAATGGCACAAGCCGCGCAAATGCTTAAGCGAATTCGCGATGAGCGCGGCATCACCATCATTTGGGTGGAACACATCATGGGTGTGCTGATGAAAGTCATTGATCGATGCTTGGTGCTAGACCACGGCGAGTTGATCGCACAGGGCTCTCCTTCCGAAGTCACACACGACCCGCGGGTGATTGAAGTGTATTTAGGCACGGACGCCCAAAGTATTCAGCAGCAAGTTGCGCGCAATGCGTCAAGTCAGGACGCGTGATGTTGGAGTTAAAAAATATCAATGCCGGGTACAACAGTTTTCAAGCGCTGTTTGATGTGTCATTGAGCGTTAAAGCCGGCGAAGCTGTGGCCGTGATCGGCCCCAATGGCGCAGGCAAGAGCACCCTCTTGCGCGTCATCTCTCGATTGATTGAAGCCACCGCTGGCAGCATGGAAATGCAGGGCCGATCTTACCGAGACTTGCCATCGCATGAAGTGGTGGGACTTGGCATTGCGCAAGTGCCAGAGGGGCGACGCTTGTTTCCACGCCTGACTGTCGAAGACAATTTGAAAATTGGGGCCTACACCCCTGCCGCCCGCGCCAAATTAGAAGAGCGCATGGCGTATGTCTACAGCTTGTTTCCGCGCATGGCAGAGCGGCGAAAGCAATTGGCAGGCACCATGTCTGGCGGCGAACAACAAATGTGTGCCATTGGGCGCGCCTTAATGAGCGGCCCCAAATTACTGCTTCTCGATGAGCCCTCTGCTGGCTTAGCGCCTGTCATTGTGCAATCGATTTTTGAGCTGATGCACCGCATTCGTGCTGAAGGCTATACCGTTTTAATTGTTGAACAAAACATCCAGCAAGTGCTCAAGGTGGTTGACCGCGCCTACTTGCTTGAAATTGGAAAAATTCGCACTTCCGGAACCGCCGCAGAATTGTTGGCCAGCGATGAAGTTCAAAAAGCCTATTTGGGGGTGTGATGGAATTTTTTGACATCTTTTTACTCGAAGCGGTTCTCAATGGATTGCTGCTTGGCGGCTTGTTTGCGCTTTTGTCTCTGGGCTTGAACCTGAT
>SXXD01000181.1 GCA_005789685.1 Burkholderiales bacterium | reverse complement strand
TTGAAGGCATACGCTGCAGCACAAAACGCCCCGGTGGTGGCGATCAGTGCCAAGTTAGAAGCGGAAATGTCTGAGATGTCAGACGAAGACCGTCAGATGTTCTTGGAAGAGTTGGGTCAAACAGAGCCAGGACTGAACCGACTGATTCGCTCTGCTTATTCGCTTTTGGGTTTGCAAACCTATTTCACTGCCGGTGTCAAAGAAGTGCGCGCTTGGACCATTCATGTGGGCGACACAGGCCCCCAAGCTGCGGGCGTGATTCATACCGACTTTGAAAAAGGGTATATCCGTGCACAGACCATTTCTTACGAAGATTTCATCTCGTACAAAGGTGAGCAGGGTGCCAAAGACGCCGGCAAAATGCGCGCCGAAGGCAAGGACTACGTGGTCAAAGATGGCGAAGTGCTGTTCTTCTTGTTCAGCAGTTAATATGGAAGTCTCTTTCAGCACAGATGCGGTGCTGATCATTGTCGCTTGCGCAGCAGCCATCCTTTTTGGTGGCATTGTCAAGGGCACATTGGGTGTGGGCCTGCCCTTGTTTGCCGTGCCCATCATGTCGCTCATGATTGGCAGCACCCAGGCCATTGCTTTGGTGGCGGTGCCTGTTTTGGTGTCTAACATTTGGCAAGCTTGGCAGGAGGCGAGTTGGAAAGCCAGCCTGAAAAGGTTCTGGCCTCTTATGCTGACCCAAGCCATCATGACCGTGATTGCCGTTCACTGGACGCTGTCTTTCAGCGTCAAGCAACTCAATGTGTTGGTGGCTTTTGCGGTGATCTTGGCCGTGGTGTCGATGTTGTTCAAACCCAATTTCACGATTTCTGCTGACAAGGAAAGATGGACGGGTGCTGTGGTGGGCACGGTGTCGGGCATGCTGGGCGGCGTGTCGTCTTTGATGGGGCCCATTTTGATCAGTTACATGTTGTCCTTGAAAATGCAAAGAGATGAGTTTGTAGGCGCTATCAGTGTGATTTATTTGAACGCGGCCTGGCCTTTGTATTTGGCCATGTACAGCTTTGGCCGAATGGAAGTGATTGATCTGGGCTATTCCGTCTTGGCACTGGTGCCCATGGCCTTAGGCTTAATGACTGGGCAAAAACTTCGGCATCGCCTCAGTGAAGACACATTTAGAAAAGTACTGCTAGGATTTTTGACCTTCATTGCAGTCTTGCTGGTCGTTCGGTAGGCCTAAAAAACCCAGAGCAGCAATGAGGTCATGACCACATAGCGCAAAAACTTACCGATGGCCATGTAAATAGCGCACGGCCCGAATGGCATCTTGAGCCAACCTGCAACGGCGCAAAGAGGGTCTCCAACACCCGGCAGCCAAGAAAGAAGACAGGCTTTGGGGCCAAGCTTTTCCAGCCATTCAAGCGCACGCTTGTGCATTTTTTCGTTCATGTTGGTGTTGGGCGCTTGAGCTTCACCTTCTACGTCAGCTTTGTGCTTTCGAACGATGTCCACAGCATGGTGCGTGCCATAACCCATCCACCAACTCAGCATGCCGCCCAATGTGTTGCCAGCCGTGGCGACAAAAATGGCCTGCCAAAATAAGTCGGGGTTGAGTTTGATTAATCCAAAAACGGCAGGTTCAGAGCCTAATGGCAAGAGCGTGGCTGAGATGAAAGCAATGGTGAAGACGGTTGACAAACCGTGCTCGGGAAATGCCAGCCAAGCCAGCAGCTGAGTGATGTGGGGTGTTAACCATTCTTGCATTTGAGGCAGAGTGTAGCCAAAGGTTTCTATTTTTGATTTTTTGCTTAAAATAATTTCCCTGCTCAAAAATTAAGCAATTACAATCGTGCCTCCTTTTTAAGCAGATGACCTTTCGCTTTCGGCTTCTTCATCCCCCTGTTCTGTCTGTCTTCGTTCATGCAAATCGGACCCTACGTCCTTCCCAACTCAGTCTTTGTCGCCCCCATGGCGGGTGTCACAGATCGACCCTTTCGCCAACTGTGCAGACAGTTCGGCGCGGGCTATGCCGTGAGCGAGATGGTGACGTCGCGCAAGGACCTGTGGAAAAGCTTGAAAACATCGCGGCGCGCCAATCACGATGGTGAGCCTGGGCCCATTGCTGTGCAAATTGCCGGCACCGATGCGCCCATGATGGCCGAAGCAGCGGCCTACAACATCGATCAGGGTGCGCAGATCATTGACATCAACATGGGATGTCCTGCTAAAAAAGTGTGTAACAAGTGGGCGGGTTCTGCGCTCATGCAAAACGAGAGATTGGCCATCGAGATTGCGCAGGCTGTTGTGGCTGCGTGTGCGCCTCGCAACGTACCTGTCACTTTGAAGATGCGCACCGGTTGGTGCGAGACAGAAAAAAATGCATTGACTTTGGCCAAGGCGTTTGAAAATGTGGGCATTCAAATGGTCACGGTACATGGTCGTACGCGTGAACAAGGCTACAAAGGTTTTGCCGAGTACGACACGGTCGCTGCTGTGAAAGCTGCTTTGAACATTCCGGTGGTGGCCAATGGCGACATTGACTCTCCCGAAAAAGCACTGCAGGTGCTCAAGTACACCGGTGCAGATGCCCTGATGGTGGGACGTGCTGCCCAAGGTCGCCCATGGATCTTTCGCGAGATCGTTCATTTTTTGGCGACTGGCGAGCATTTGGCACCGCCCTTGGTAGCAGAAGTGAAGCGCGCCTTGCTAGCGCATTTGCAAGATCACTATGGCTTGTATGGTGAACTCACTGGTGTGCGATCTGCACGCAAACACATTGCTTGGTACGTGCGTGATTTGCCTAGCGGTGATGTGTTCAGAGACCACATGAATACCTTAGAGTCAGCCGAGCCTCAATCTCGCGCTGTCGCAGATTTTTTTGAAGAAATGGCATCGCGCACGGAGCGCATGCCGCAGGCTTTTTCAGGCGCACACACAGAATTGGCTTTGGAGACCATGGAATGACCAAGAAAAAAATTGACGAATGCATCCGCGAAAGCTTGAACGCTTACTTTCACGACATGGACGGTGAAGAACCCACTGGCATGTACGACATGCTGTTGAGTACTGTTGAAAAACCGCTGCTTGAAGTGGTCATGCAACGCGCTGATCAAAATCAATCTCGCGCCGCAGAATGGTTGGGGCTGAACCGCAACACGCTACGCAAGAAACTTTTAGAACACAAACTTTTGAAATAAAAATAATGAAAGCACTCATTTCTGTCTCCGACAAAACGGGCATCGTTGAACTCGCCAAAGCATTGCACGCGCTGAAGGTGGAGTTGGTGTCCACAGGAGGCACTGCCAAGCTGTTGGCCGACCAAGGCCTGCCCGTGACTGAAGTGGCGCAAGTCACTGACTTTCCTGAAATGCTTGATGGCCGCGTTAAAACATTGCATCCCAAAGTGCACGGTGGATTGTTGGCCCGCCGAGATGTGCCCGAGCACATGGCCGCTTTGAAAGAACATGGCATTCAAACCATCGATTTGCTGATCGTCAATTTGTACCCCTTCGAAGCCACTGT
>SXXD01000180.1 GCA_005789685.1 Burkholderiales bacterium | reverse complement strand
TACAATCCTTTTTTTGGAGCCATCCCTTATGCGCCTGCTCGGTAAAGCCCTCACGTTCGACGATGTGTTGTTGGTGCCAGCCTACTCTCAAGTTCTGCCCAAGGACACGTCCCTTTCCACGCAATTCACACGCAAACTTCGATTGAATTTGCCCCTGGTTTCTGCAGCCATGGACACCGTCACAGAATCGCGCTTGGCCATCGCCATTGCTCAAGAAGGCGGCATTGGCATCGTTCACAAAAACCTTACACCGCAAGCGCAGGCGGCGCAGGTCCTGAAAGTCAAGCGCTACGAATCAGGCGTGTTGCGCGATCCTGTGTTCATCACCCCCGATACCAAAGTACGCGCTGTGATGGCCTTGTCAGACGAGCTGGGCGTTTCGGGCTTTCCAGTGGTCGACGGCGGCAAAGTGGTTGGTATTGTCACCGGTCGCGACATGCGTTTTGAAATGCGTTACGACCAGCCCGTGAGCGAAATCATGACGCCCCGTGACCGTTTGATTACTGTGCCCGAAGGCACCACGCCCGAAGAGGCCAAGGCCCTGTTGAACAAGTACAAATTGGAACGCTTGTTGGTGGTCAACGATGCGTTCGAGTTAAAGGGTTTGATCACTGTCAAAGACATTACCAAGCAGCTTAATTTTCCGTTAGCAGCCCGTGATGCTTCAGGCCGTTTATTGGTCGGTGCGGCAGTGGGTGTGGGTGAGGGTACAGAAGAGCGGGTAGAAGCTTTGGCCCGCGCGGGTGTTGATGCCATTGTGGTCGACACGGCCCACGGACACAGCCAGGGCGTCATTGATCGTGTGCGTTGGGTCAAGAAGAACTACCCGCACATCGAAGTGATTGGCGGCAACATCGCCACCGGTGCTGCGGCTTTGGCTTTGGCCGAGGCGGGTGCAGACGCCGTCAAAGTGGGCATTGGCCCTGGTTCCATTTGCACCACTCGAATTGTTGCAGGCGTAGGTGTGCCGCAAGTGATGGCCATCGACAATGTGGCCACGGCGCTGCAAGGCACAGGCGTGCCACTGATTGCAGACGGCGGCATTCGCTACAGCGGTGACATTGCCAAAGCCATTGCGGCCGGTGCCAACACCGTCATGATGGGCGGCATGTTTGCGGGTACCGAAGAAGCGCCAGGCGAAGTTATTTTGTACCAAGGTCGCAGCTACAAAAGCTACCGCGGTATGGGCAGCATTGGCGCTATGCAGCAGGGCAGTGCCGATCGATATTTTCAAGAATCAAGCACAGGCAATCCGAATGCCGACAAATTGGTGCCTGAAGGCATTGAAGGTCGCGTGCCTTACAAAGGCTCGGTGGTGGCCATCCTGTACCAAATGGCGGGCGGTTTGCGCGCCAGCATGGGTTATTGCGGTTGTCCCAGCATTGAGGACATGCGCAGCAAAGCTGAGTTTGTTGAAATCACGACAGCCGGTATTCGCGAAAGCCACGTGCACGATGTGCAAATTACCAAAGAAGCACCCAACTACCGCGCTGATTGATTTCGTGCATCGCTTTCTTGAAACTATTTTTTGATTCTGAACTTTCCATGCAGCATTCCAAAATTCTGATCCTCGACTTTGGCTCACAAGTGACGCAACTGATTGCGCGCCGAGTTCGTGAAGCCCATGTGTTTTGTGAAGTGCATCCTTGCGATGTGAGCAGCGACTGGATGCGTGATTACGCCAAAGATGGCAGCCTGAAAGGCATTATTTTGTCGGGCTCACACGCCAGTGTTTATGAAGTGGACGATCGTGCACCCGATGCTGTGTTTGAATTAGGTCTTCCTGTTTTAGGTATTTGCTACGGCATGCAAACCATGGCCGAGCAATTGGGCGGCAAAGTGGAAGCAGGCACCACACGTGAATTTGGTTATGCCGAAGTGCGAGCCCATGGTCACACCGACTTGCTCAAGGGCGTTGAAGACTTTGCCACGGCAGATGGCCACGGCATGCTCAAGGTTTGGATGAGCCACGGAGATAAGGTGACGCAATTACCCGAGGGTTTCAAAGTGATGGCCTCGACGCCTGCTTGTCCCATTGCAGGCATGGCCGATGAAGCGCGTCGTTTTTACGCGGTTCAGTTTCACCCAGAGGTGACACACACTGTTCAAGGGCAAGCCTTGCTCAACCGCTTCGTGTTGGACATTTGCAAAGCCAGCCCTGACTGGATCATGGGCGATTACATTGAAGAAGCCGTTGCCAAGATTCGTGAACAAGTGGGCGAAGAAGAAGTGATATTGGGCTTGTCGGGTGGCGTAGATTCATCCGTGGCTGCAGCCCTCATTCACCGCGCCATTGGCGACCAACTCACCTGTGTGTTTGTGGACCATGGACTGTTGCGCCTGAACGAAGGCGACATGGTCATGGAAATGTTTGAAGGCAAATTGCATGCGCGCGTGATTCGCGTCAATGCCAGCGATTTGTTCCTGGGCAAGTTGGCTGGGGTGAGCGAACCCGAGCAAAAACGCAAGATCATAGGCGGCTTGTTTGTCGATGTGTTCAAAGACGAAGCCGCCAAATTGAAAGCGGGTGCGGGTGGGCACAAAGGTGCAAGCTTCTTAGCGCAAGGCACCATTTATCCTGACGTCATTGAGTCAGGTGGCGCCAAAAGCAAAAAGGCTGTGACCATCAAGAGCCACCACAACGTGGGCGGCTTGCCTGAACAACTGGGTTTGAAATTGTTAGAGCCATTGCGTGAACTCTTCAAAGACGAAGTGCGTGAACTGGGTGTGGCGTTGGGCTTGCCACGCGAGATGGTTTATCGCCATCCATTTCCTGGCCCAGGCTTGGGTGTGCGCATTTTGGGCGAGGTTAAAAAAGAATACGCAGATTTGCTGCGCCGGGCCGATGCCATCTTCATTGAAGAGTTGCGTAACTTCAAAGACGACAAAGGCACCTCTTGGTACGACCTCACCAGCCAAGCATTTACAGTGTTTTTGCCAGTGAAAAGCGTTGGTGTGATGGGCGATGGCCGCACCTACGATTATGTGGTTGCGTTGCGAGCCGTTCAGACCTCTGACTTTATGACAGCCGATTGGGCCGAGCTACCGTTTGCTTTGCTGAAGAAAGTTTCGGGTCGTATCATTAACGAAGTACGCGGAATCAATCGTGTAACCTATGACGTCAGTAGCAAACCACCAGCAACCATTGAGTGGGAGTAGTTGTCTCATGAGAGCCCAGCTTGTTCGATCCATCCATGTCCTGCTGATGTGCATGGCATGCTGTTTTTCTAGTTGGGCTCAGGAACGAGCGCCAGTCTTCAATTCAGAAAAACACGCGTTCCGAGTGACCACTTTGCTGACAGGACTTGAAAATCCTTGGTCCATTGCTTTTTTGCCTGACGGTCGGATGCTTGTCACTGAAAGGGCGGGACGTTTACGCTTGGTCAGTCAAGATCACAAATTGGATCCTAAGGCGATTGATGGTTTGCCAGAAGTGATTGCACAAGGCCAAGGCGGCTTGTTTGATGTGGTCTTGCACCCTCAACATGCTCAAAATGGCTGGATTTATTGGGCCTACAACGCGCCTGGGCCCGGGGGCTGGGGCACTGCTTTGGCCAGAGGCAAGCTTCAAGACCACCGCATGACTGATGTGCAAGTGCTTTTTAGCATGCAGCCTAAAACACGTTCGAGCTTTCATTTTGGTGGCCGCATTGTGTTCGACCAAGCTGGCTTTGTTTATCTGACCTTGGGAGACCGTGGCGACAAAGACCGTGCCCAAAAACTAAATGACCATGCTGGCTCAGTCATTCGACTTCACGACGATGGCCGGGTGCCAGCCAACAACCCTTTTGTTAACCGCGCAGGTGCTCTGGCAGAAAAATGGACCATGGGCAATCGCAACATGCAGGGCGCGGCACTGAATCCCCAAACGGGTGAACTGTGGACGCACGAACACGGGCCGCAGGGTGGTGATGAGGTCAACGTGATGCGATCGGGTTTGAATTACGGCTGGCCTGTGATCACCTACGGCGTCAATTACGGCTTAGGCACCAAGATTGGTGAGGGTCAGGCCAAAGCTGGCTTGGAGCAACCCTTGCGCGTGTGGGTGCCTTCAATTGCCCCATCTGGCATGGTATTCGTGAGCGGCTCACAGTTTCCTCAATGGCAGGGCAATTTGCTGGTCGGTGCATTGCGCGGGCAGATGCTGGTTCGTCTGACGCTAGATGGCGAAAAAGTCTTGAGCGAAGAGCGCTTGCTTCAAGGGCGGTCTCGCCTGCGCGATGTGCGAGTGGGGCCAGACGGTTTGGTCTATTTGCTGACTGACGAAGCTCAAGGGGCTTTGCTCAGGTTGGAGCCCCTCAAACCTTGAAAAGATCGATTCTGATTTACGATATTGACCATGACCCAAACCCCAAGATTCAAGCGTTGCAGGCCTTTGTGGCTTGTCCTTGAGTCTTTTTTGCTTTTGTTTCTGTGGGGTTGTGCTCAGTCACCACAGTCACTCCGAACAACATCATTGCCCGTCAGCAGTGTAGATCCTCAGGGGCCTGCGGCAGAGTGGCGCGCCATGAACCGACTGAGTTATGGCCCAACACCCACCTTGATGGCCGACATCAAGACCAAAGCCCATCCCAAAGAGTGGGCTTTGAACCAGTTGGATGCTGCGCGCAAAGCCAGCCTTGAGGCTCCAAAGCTTCCGTCAGATTTAGCGTCCATTAACGACAGCCTTCCATTGATCTTTGACGGTGCTCGCAGTGAACGAGAAGCCCGCGCTGCCGTCCCTGCGGGAACGCGTCTCAATGAATTGGTGGCCAACGAAAGGCGTTTCAATTTTCAAGAACAAACAGAGGCCTTGTTTTACAACCGGACTCAAGTGAACAAAGCCGTTGCTTGGCGCTTGGCAAGTTGCAGCAACGACGATGTTGAACAGCCGTTGCTCGCCCGAATGACAGAGTTCTGGTTTAACCATTTCAATGTGTACCAACAAAAGGGCAGCGTGCGACCTTTTACAGGGCACTATGCCATCAATGTGGCCAGATCCCATGCCTTGGGTAAGTTTGAAGACTTGGTCCTGGCCAGCGCCAAGCATCCCGCCATGCTTTACTACTTGGACCAATGGCTCAGTGTCAGCCCGCAAGCAGGGCGAGCTGGGCAAAACAGCCGCGGTTTGAATGAAAACTACGCCCGAGAATTGATGGAACTTCATACGTTGGGCGTACACGGCGGTTATACCCAAGAAGACGTGCGTGAATTGGCCCGTGTGCTCACAGGATGGACTGTTGCACCGCGTTCTCAAGATGGTTTTCAGTTTGTCATGCGCTTGCACGATTCAGGCAATAAAACAATCATGGGCCAAAGTATCCCAAGTTCTGCGCAATTCATGGGTGTGAAAGAGGGCGAACAGGCCATTCGTTTCTTAGCCAACCATCCTGCAACAGC
>SXXD01000179.1 GCA_005789685.1 Burkholderiales bacterium | reverse complement strand
TCGGTTTTGGCCGCCGGGTCATCGACCGCAGCTGTATCTTCTAGCAGGCGCAGGCTCAATTCATCGCGCGACTGCTGCCATTCTTCATCACTGATATGGCCACTGTCGTGCTCGCGGTCTAAATCTAAAATTTGATCGCGGTAAACCTTAGCATTGGCATTGGCTTGGCTAGCCTGCGTCACAGGCTTTTTCTCACGCAACAAGACCCACAAGAAAATGGCGGCAACACACAGCGCAATGCCAAGCGCGATGATGACAAACAACATGCTGGCATTCATGGCGCATCCCCAGATTTTAAAATTTCTTGTACTTTGCGTCGATCTTCATCGCTCAAGACAGGGCTGGTTTTTTGTGCACCCTGACGTTGCCGCAAGTAATACGCCATGCCCATGATGGCTATGACCAACAACAAAAAGGGGCCAAACCACAAGACCCAAGTGAGAGGCTTGACTTCAGGTTTGTAAAGTACAAAGTCGCCATAGCGGGTGACCAAGTACTCTTTGATTTGCGAGTCGCTTTTGTCTTCCCGAATGAGTTTTCTAACCTCTTCTCGCAAGTCGTTGGCCAACTCTGCACGCGAGGAAGCCAGCGATTCGTTTTGACACACCATGCAGCGTAATTCTTCAGAAATGTGAATCAAGCGCTTTTCAAGGACAGGGTCTTCAGCCGAAAGAACTGCTTCCTTGGCCTGTAAGGGGGCAAGGCCTGACAACAAGAGCCAAGTTGCTACACACAGCCACTTTAAAAAAACAGATTGCAAATTCATGCTGACTTTCACTTGCCTTTACGAGGCATTCAATTTTTGCACCAAGGGCAAAATGGTGGACTGCAACAACTCGGGCGTGACCACGCCAACCCGCTTGTATCGAATCACACCTTCTTTATCAATGACGTAGGTTTCTGGCACGCCATAGACACCATAGTCAATGCCCACTCGGCCATCCAAATCCACGGCAGACAGCACATAAGGGTTGCCGTGTCGCTTGAGCCAAAGAGCGCTTCGATCACGCGCAAATTGCAGTTTTTCTTCGGGCGTGAACTTCTTGCCGGCTGGCTCATCTTGCGGCTGAACTTCTTTGTAACTCAAACCAACAATAGGCAGTTGATTGGCTTTAGAGAAAGCAACCAACACAGGGTGTTCTTCTCGGCACGCTACACACCAAGTGGCCCAGACATTCAGCATCCATACTTTGCCCTTCATGTCTTGAGGTCCGAACTTGGGCGCATTGGCTTCAAGTGTGTTCAAGGAGAATGCGGGCGCCGGCTTGCCAACCAAAGGTGAAGGTATTTCGCGCGGGTCTCGGTTCAGGCCAACTGCCAGAAAAATCACCAGGCCCAAAAACAGTCCCAACGGAATTAAAAACTTTTTCACGACAACTTTCTGAGTGTGAACATCTGCAGGGGTTTGGGTTAAGTGTACTTAAGCCAAAGTGTTGGCAGACTTGCGATAGCGTCGATCGCTCACGGCCAACAAACCACCGAAGACCATCAAAATAGCACCGTACCAAAGCCAAGATACAAAGGGCTTGTAAAACACTCGCACACTCCACTGCAGGCGCTCACCCTCAATGGGTTCGCCCAAAGAAACATACAAATCGCGAAACAAGCCCGAATCGATACCTGCCTCGGTCATAGGCATGGCGGAAGAAAAATACTTGCGTTTTTCGGGATACAACATTTCAAGGTATTTGCCGTCTTTGGTGACCTTGACATCACCGCGAAGGGCTTTGTAATTGGGGCCATCCACATCCGAAACGCCCGTCAACTCAAAGCTGTAGTTTTCAATGGTGACGGTATCGTTCAAGCCCATGCGCACATCGCGCTCGACCTCATAACTTTTCACCATGGTGATGCCCACCGTGATCACTGCAATGCCCAAGTGCGCCAAGTGCATGCCCCAAAATGAAGGCGGAATGCGACCTGGCTTTTTCATGCGAATGAAAATTTGCATGAGCAAACCTACCACCACCCAAGTGGCCAAGGCCATGCCCATACCGGTAAGCCAAGTACCGCGTTCGGTCAGCGTCCAAATTGCAACACCCGCTAAAACAGCAGCCAATGCAGGCAATCGCAAATCGTGGCCCAGTTGTGCCCACCGCGCTTCGCGCCAATGCGCAATGCCACCTGGCACCATCAAAAACACCACCGGCACCATGAGCGGCACAAACACCGCATTGAAGTAAGGCGCACCCACAGAGAGTTTGCCTAAATTAAGGGCGTCGACAATGAGCGGATAAATGGTGCCCAACAACACAGCACCCGTGGCCACCACCAACAAGACACTGTTGGCAATCAGCATGGACTCACGCGATACCAAACCCATCTTGCCGCCCAGTGTGGCTTTGGGCGCACGCCAGGCAAAAAGTGTCAAAGAAACGCCGACCACCACCGCCAAGAAAATCAGAATGAAGACGCCTCGCTTGGGGTCGGAGGCAAACGCATGAACCGATGTGAGAACACCTGAACGAACCAAGAAGGTGCCCAATAACGAGAGCGAGAAAGCGCCGATGGCCAACAGCACCGACCACGCTTTGAAGCCACCTCGCTTGTCTGTCACCATCAGTGCGTGAATGAGGGCTGTGCCAAACAACCAAGGCATGAGCGATGCGTTTTCGACTGGATCCCAAAACCACCAACCGCCCCAGCCCAATTCGTAATAGGCCCACCATGAACCCAAGGCAATGCCTGCCGTCATGAAAATCCAAGCCACGATGGTCCATGGTCGAGACCAACGTGCCCACGCTGCATCCATTCGGCCCGATAGCAAAGCCGATACAGCAAAAGCAAAGGCCACAGAAAAACCGACATAGCCCATGTACAACATAGGCGGGTGAATGACCAGACCAGGGTCTTGCAGCAAGGGGTTCAAATCTTTACCGTCTAGAGGCGCCGGCAACAGACGTTCAAACGGGCTGGACGTGATCAAGATGAACATCAGGAAGCCGGTAGACACCAAGCCCAAAATGCCAATGACACGAGCCACCATGGCCAAAGGCAAGGTGCGAGAGAAAATGGCGACGGCCAATGTCCAGCCAGACAACATCAGCATCCACAGTAACAAGGAGCCTTCATGACCACCCCACACCGAGGCAAACTTGTATTGAGCTGGTAGCAGCGAATTGGAATGCCCCGCGATGTACTTGATCGAGAAGTCATCGGTCAGTGCACCATGAGCCAACACGGCAAAAGAAAAAGCAATCAACAAAAATTGAAGCGTTGCAGCCGGTTTTGCCAAGGCTTGCCAGCGTTGGTTGTCATTGATGGTTCCGGCAAGCGGCAAGACACCCTGAACCAGCGCCACACACGCAGCCAAAATCAAGGCAAAGTGACCAATTTCAACAATCATTCCAAACTCTTTTCAATTATTTAGATGGCATCACAGACTGAGCAGCTTTGGCGGCAGCTGCTTTATCCAATGCGTGCTGTGCCTCAGGGGGCATGTAATTTTCGTCGTGCTTGGCCAACACCTCGGCGGCCGCAAACAATTGGCCATCCGACAATTTGCCTTGCGCCACAACGCCCTTACCCTCTTTGAACAAGTCGGGCAATATGCCCTTGTAAGCGACTGGCACTTCGTGGGCAAAGTCGGTGACGACAAACTTAACGTTCTCGCCGTCTTTGATCAAGCTACCTTCTTTGACCATACCGCCCACACGAAACGCTTTGCCCTTGGGCGCCTCACCTTTGTAAACTTGCGTGGGGGTAAAGAAGAACACCAAGTTGCTTTGAAAAGCATTCAAAACAAAAGCGCCCGCTATGGCCAATGCGGATACGCCCGCGGCAATCAATAAAAATCGTTGATGTCTAGGTTTCATCAGGACCACTCCTTGCTGTTCGTTTCTGCAACCAATTCGTTGCTTATTTGGGTCAGGGCTTGAGCACGCGCATTTTTGACCCAGATCATTTCCAAAGCCACACACAGTGCAGTCACTCCGAAGCTACCCCAAACATAAAGACCATACCCACCCATGGCCCAAAATTCACTCCAGCTGTTCCAAATCATGCGTTGGCACCTCCAGCAGTGTTCTTCATCATTTGGGCTTTGACCTCAGGCAATTCGGCCACCCATTGTGCATGTCTCTCGCGAACCAAAATAATGCTGCGCACTCGGTAAAGGGCCATGGCCACTGCATACATCCAAAACGCAACGCCCATGATCAGCATGGCTTCAAGCATAACCTGAGCCATGCTAGACCCCTTGGTCAGTGACACCGAGGCACCTTGGTGCAAGGTGTTCCACCACTTTACAGAAAAATAAATGACAGGCACATTGAGTGCGCCTACCAAGGCCAAGATGCCACCCGCTTTGTCGGCGCGTCGAGGATCGTCAATGGCGTTGGTCAGGGCAATATGGCCCAAATACAAAAAGAACAAAATAAGCTCAGAGGTAAGACGTGCATCCCAGACCCACCAAGTGCCCCACATGGGCTTGCCCCAAAGTGCGCCCGTCCAAAGCGACAAGAACGCACAAATGGCACCAGTAGGCGCCAAGGCTTTGGTCATCATGCCCGACAGGCGCGTGTTGAAAGTCAGGCCCAACAAAGCCCAAAAAGCCATGGCCAAATAAATCACCATGGACATCCACGACGCAGGTACGTGTACAAAAATAATGCGATAGCCTTGGCCTTGCTGAAAGTCAGTGGGCGCCACAAACATGCCAAGCCACAGACCCCAAACAGTGAGCCCGGTTGCCAGACAAGCAAAAACGGGCCAAAGCTTTCCAGCCAAAGGATAAAAGTTTTGGGGGGATGCGTAAAAAAATAATTTTTGAATCATTGTTTGCTTGACTGCTTAGGATTCAAGTGCAATGCGAAGCGATGCCGCACTCGCCCAAGGACTGAACACGGCCGCTACCAAAACGAGAGCGGCCAAAACTGACAAATGGCCAGTAGCACCCAAACCACTGATCTCTGCTTGAACTGCACCCGCACCAAAAACCAGCGCTGGCACATACAAGGGTAAAACCAACAAGGACAACAGCACATCGCCGCCTCGCACGCCCAAGGTGAGCGCGGCGCCAACAGCGCCAATTAAGGAGAGCACCGGTGTACCCAAAAGCAAACTCAAAGTTAAAACCCAAAGCGCGTTAGTAGAGAGGTCAAATTGCAGGCCCAAAATAGGTGCAAGTAAGACCAACGGCAACCCAGAGAGTAACCAGTGCGCCAAAATTTTGGCCGCAACCATCAAAGATAAACTGTTGGGCGATAAGGCCATTTGATCCAATGTGCCATCGGCGTAGTCAGTTGCAAACATTCGGCTCAAAGACAGCATGCTGGCCAACAAAGCCCCCACCCACAAGATACCCGGGGCTACCAACCGAAGCGTGTTCATTTCAGGGCCAATGCCAAGGGGAAAAAGCGCCGCCACCACGACAAAGAAAAACACCGACGTAATCACCTCATTTTTGCGCCTTAAGGCCAAGGTCAGGTCGCGCTTCACGATGGCAACAAATGCACTCATGCGCTCAACCTGTAAGAGCGGCCTTGGCCGCCGGCAAGTGAAACCGCTTGGTGGCTGGTTAAAAGTACCATGCCCTGGCTGGCCAAGTGTGCGTTGATGACCTCAGACAGCGCATTTTGGGCTGCAGGGTCCAGGGCCACAAAAGGCTCGTCCAATATCCACAACTTGGCGGTGCTGACCACCAGACGCGCCAAAGCCGTTCGGCGCTTTTGCCCTTGTGACAAAACACGAACTGGCAAATGTTCACGCCCCCTGAGGCCCAACCGAGCCAACGCCGCCTCGGCTTGGCTTTTAGACAAATGTCGCCCAGCAACGGCCACATGAGACAGCAGATTTTCTAGGGGGGTCAGGTCTTCTTTGAGGGCCAATTGGTGCCCTAAATAGGCCAGATTGGACCTAAATTCGTCATTATTTTGTGAAACTGGCTGCCCTTGCCAATAAATCTCGCCCTCTTCCAAGGGGCTTAAGCCGCAAGCCAGCCGCAATAAGCTGGTTTTTCCAACCCCATTGTCGCCCTCTAAGTGCAAATACTCGCCATCTTTCAATGAAAAGGAAACGCCTGAAAACAGCCGTTTTTCACCGCGGGAGCAACAAAGATTGGAAACGCTGAACATGTGCCTGAATGATCGCAGAAGATGCCCATTCAGAATTGATTCAAGTCAAAAAAAATGAGCGAAAAAAGGGCAAATTTGACTTTGCCCTTCATTTTAGCGCTCTGACTCAGTTGGCAGGCGTTTGGCCTTGCTCTTGTTCAATTTCTTTAGCCCGCTTATCGGCCTCAGACTTTCTGTACAAGCCCAATACATTGGGCAATCGATCCAACATTTCAGTCCACTCATATTCAAAGGGCCTTCCCACCCATTCACCGCTGGCTTTGAGGCCGGCAATGCTGGCTTTAATTTGATGCCGCGCAACATCAAACATTTTCAACTCTTCCTCGGTCAAAGACTCGCGAAGGTTTTTAGAAATGTCAGCCTCAAGCAATACAAGCTTGTCGTGATGCAACGCCAACTCCCGTTTGAGTGTTTCCGTTGAAAGCATGCTGCCATGAGGGTGCTGAATTTCCTCTAGCTTCTCAGTAATTTCTTGAAAACTTTGCTGGGTCTGGAAATAAAAAATCAGAAAACCTGCCAAAAGAATAAACAGGACAGCGATCACCAGCAGAAAAAAATTGTCCATAACGGACCTCACTTCGTCAATTTGCCGCAATCCTACCTAACTGTCGCGTGTGCGGCAACTCGGCGTAAGCCATTTTTACCTTACTCAGCAAAAAATACACTTCAAAGCTACACTGCGCCTCAAGGAGAACCTGTCTGTGAACCAAGCTTTAGCCACCCCATCTTTAGATTCATCCCCCGTGACCACCCGCTTTGGCAGCGGCAAATCGGTCAAACGTCTCGAAGACCAGCAGCTCCTTCTAGGTGCCGGCCAGTACACCAACGACGTCACCCTGCCCGGTCAGTCTTGTTTGGTTTTCCTTCGCTCGCCTTATCCGCACGCCAAAATTACCCGGCTTGACACCAGCGCTGCCAAAGCCATGCCTGGTGTCTATGGCCTCATCACCGGACAAGATCTTTTAACTGCAGGTGTTAAGCCCATGGCGCGTGCCATGAACTTCAAACGGGCAGATGGTGGCCCCTTGTCTTCCACCACACGCTACCCCCTGGCCACAGACACCGTTCGATTTGTGGGCGAACCCATCGTGGCGGTTGTGGCCGAAACTGAAGAAAACGCGCGCAATGCAGCTGAGACCATTCAGATTGAGTTTGACCCCTTGCAAAGTGCAAGCACCTTGGCCGATGCACTGGCACCCAATGCCCCTTTGTTCACCGAAGCGCCCGACAACCGCGTGGCAGAAACTCGCTATGGCGACATCACGACCACCCAAGCGGCCTTTGCACAAGCCGCACATGTGATTCATTTGGACATTGTGAACCAACGCGTGGCCGCTCTGGCCATTGAACCCCGAAGCGTGTTGGCCTACCCAGAAAACGGTCGACTGACCATTCGCATGAGCAGTCAAATGCCAACAGGCGTTCGCACCACAGTTTCCGATCTGCTCGGCATTGACAAAGAGAAAGTCCGCGTCCTTGTTGGCGATGTGGGCGGTGGCTTTGGCATGAAAACCGGTGCCTATGCAGAAGACGTGGTGACGGCTTTTTGCGCCCACACCTTGGCTCGGCCCGTGAAATGGATTGCCGACCGCAGCGAAGAGTTTTTGAGCAGCGCCCACGGCCGCGACATTCAAACCAAGGCGTCTTTGGCCTTGGCCCAAGACGGCAAAATTTTGGGCTTGCGCATCGAAACTTTGGCCAATGTAGGTGCCTACCCCACTATGACCGGCTTGGCCATCCAAATGCTCATCGGCCCTTGGGTGCAAAGCAGCGTGTATGACATTCAAACCATTGACTATCATTTCACGGGCGTGATGACCAACACCGCTAGCACGGGCGCTTACCGCGGTGCAGGTCGCCCTGAAGCCATTTACAACATGGAGCGTTTGATGGACGAGGCTGCGCGCGTGAGCGGCATTGACCGCGTGCAACTGCGACGCAAAAATTTCATCAAGCCCGAACAAATGCCCTACAAGAATCCGATGGGTCAGGTCTATGACACTGGCGCCTTTGAGATGATCATGAACGAGGCTTTGGAAAAAGCCGATTGGAACGGCTTTGCCAAACGGGAAGCCGCCTCCAAGGCCAAAGGTTTGTGGCGCGGTTTGGGCATTGCCACCTTCTTGGAATGGACCGGCGGAAACGCGCTAGAAGAAAACGTGCAGGTCCAAATTTTGGCCGATGGCATGATTGAAGTGGTCTCTGCGGTCAATGCCATGGGTCAGGGCATTGCCACCTCCCTTGCGCAATTGGTGGTCGATGTGTTTGGCGTTGACATTTCGCAAGTGCGCGTTATTTTGGGCGACACCGA
>SXXD01000026.1 GCA_005789685.1 Burkholderiales bacterium | reverse complement strand
TTGATCTCAATGTCGACACCGTGAAGGATGGGGACTTCGCCAAAGTTCTTTTTGACGGTACGGATCGATACACTGGCCATTGGCAAATTCCTAGAAAAACGCCTCACTGGTTTGAATGACCACGGGCAAACTGCTTAAACTTCTTTGCAGTATGTCACTCTTGTGGGGTATTCCTTATCCAAGATTACCCTAATTGGTCAGACCAAATTAGGGGATGTTTCGGATGCAGTGAGATGACTTTCGAATTCAACAACCGTTGCGGCAGTCATGCATAGGGCCTCTAAATGTTGGAGAATTCTAGTTTATTCTGCATTGATGAAATTACAAAGACATGAGCGACACTCTCCCACGCCCCGATTTGCCCGATCACCTCTCCATCGATGCCCGCAGTCCTTTCTACGTTGCATCTATTTTTGAGTACGATATTGGCATCCGATTCAATGGCAAAGATCGAAAAGATGTAGAGGAATACTGCATCAGCGAAGGGTGGGTGAAAGTGCCTGCTGGTAAAGCGCTCGACCGCAAGGGCAACCCATTGCTCATGAAACTCAAGGGCAAGGTAGAAGCCTACTACCGCTAAACACCAAAGGACACATCATGCGCATTCCTGATTGGACGCCAGAGCAACTTGCTCAACCCCAAGAATTGGTCAACACCATTTTGGCCCGCAGGGGCGGCGCATTGCTTAATCTGGACAAAGCACTCTTGTGGAGTGAACCGGTTGCGGCTGGATGGAACGTTTACATGCGCAATGTGCGAACGGGTTTGTCTGCCTCCCGCAAGTTGTGTGAGCTTGGCATTTGCGCAGTGGCCTTGCTAACAGGCGCGCACTACGAATACCACCACCATGAGCCTGAATACCTCAAAGCAGGTGGTACACAAGCCGAACTAGAGGGTTTAAAGCGGGCCATTGATGCCTATCCAGCCGATGGCGTGACTGACCCCGCTTTGGACGAAATGTCTCAGTGGGTGGTGCAATATGCAGCGCAGATGACACTTCGTGTTAAGGTAGATGAAGTATTGTTTAAAAAACTACAATCGTGTTTAAATACGACTGAAATTGTTGAACTCACCACGACCATTGCTGCTTACAACATGGTGGCTAGGATATTGGTTGCCCTTGAAATTTCACCTGAGGAGAAATGATCATGCCAGCTTTGTTACCCCACATTGACCCCGATGGCTTGCTCGAATTTTCTGTGGTTTACACAGACCGCGCACTGAACCACATGTCCAAGCGCTTTCAGGGCGTGATGCAAGACATCTCTGGCATCTTGAAAGACGTCTATGCGGCGCACTCCGTGGCCTTGGTGCCAGGCAGCGGCACTTTTGGCATGGAAGCTGTGGCGCGTCAATTTGCCCATGGCCAAAAAGTCATGGTCATTCGCAACGGTTGGTTCAGTTACCGGTGGTCACAAATTTTTGACATGGGCAGTATTCCCAGTCAAGCCATTGTCTTGAAGGCGCGTCAGCAAAGCGCAGATACCAAATCGGCCTGGGCACCTTGTTCGATTGAAGAAGTCGAAGCGCAAATTGCTGCTGAGAAACCTGCGGTCGTCTTTGCGCCGCACGTCGAAACCTCTGCTGGCATGATTTTGTCAGATGCCTATTTAACCCGCGTGAGTGCAGCCGTTCACAAAGTGGGTGGCCTGTTGGTCTTGGACTGCATTGCATCTGGCGCCATGTGGGTCGACATGAAGGCGACGGGGGTTGATATCTTGATCAGCGCGCCACAAAAAGGTTGGAGCGGCTCCCCCTGTTGCGCCATGGTCATGTTAAGCCAGCGCGCTCGACAGGCCATTGATTCCACGCAAAGCTCTAGCTTCGCATGTGACCTCAAAAAATGGTTGCAAATCATGGAAGCTTATGAGGCTGGGACACACATGTACCACACCACCATGCCCACAGATGCGCTTTCTCAACTGCGCGATGTGATGCAGGAGACTCAGGCCTATGGTTTCGCCAAAGTCAAACAAGAGCAGCTTGAACTGGGTCAGCAAGTTCGGACTTTATTAGAATCCCGCGGCTTCAAAAGCGTGGCGGCAGAAGGCTTTCAGGCACCGGGTGTGGTGGTGAGCTATACCCAAGATGCCGAGATTCACAGCAGTAAAAAATTCCTTGCCCTAGGCCTGCAAACTGCAGCCGGTGTGCCTTTGCAATGCGATGAGCCCAAAGACTTCATGACATTCCGCATTGGTTTGTTTGGCCTAGAGAAGCTGCACAACCCAGGGCGCAGCGTGCAGCATTTGGCACATGCACTTGACGAGATGGGCTATTTGCCCATTGCAACCAAAGAACCAGCAATGGCCTAAGCCCATTGAGCCCTTTCAGGGCTTGATAGGCTGGCCGCCAGCCATTAAAAACAAACTTGCGTCGTCTTGGTTGGCAAAACCTAATTCGCAAGCCTTGGCAAACTGTTGGCTTGCAACTTGTCCCAGGGCGGGCATCGAAACTTTCAAGTGCGCACAGGCCTCTAAAGCCAAACGAGTGTCTTTGGCCAGCAGAGACATGTGCGCTCTAGGTTCAAAATCGTTTTGAAGAGCGCGCGACATTCGGTCCTGTCCAATCCAGCTTTGGCCACTGCTAGATTGCATGACACTCAATGTTGTTTCTGCATTCAAGCCCCAGGCCTGCGCCATGGCCAAGACCTCACTTGCGCCTGCTAAATTGACAGCGGCCAACAGGTTGTTGGCCAATTTGGTTTTGGCGGCATCACCAGGTTTTTGTCCAATGACAAATCGATGCGGGGTGATGGCATTGAGCAATGCTTCATTTTTTGTCAGTTGGCCAGAATCTCCCGCCAGCATCAAACTCATTTGCCCTTCTCTGGCTCGAACAGGCCCTCCCGACATGGGTGAATCAATCAGGAAGACGCCTTTGGCCTTGGCCGCGTCTGAGGCCTTTTCAACATCGAGTGGCCCCAATGTAGGACATAAAAAGACCAAGTCACCCGGCCGCGCTTGGCATAACAAGCCCATGGAGCCCAATAAAACGCTGTGAGCTTGCTGGGCATCGACCACCACAACGAAACTGATACGGCATTGCAGCGCAATGTCAGCAGGCGATGCGCACTCGGTCGCCCCAAGGGCGACGGCTTCTTTGACGCGCAAGGGTTCAATGTCATGCGCAAACACAGGCCAAGCTTGGGAAAGCAGCCTGGCCATCATGGCAAAGCCCATGTTACCGATGCCAATGAAGCCAATGGGGCCAGGCGGGGCAAATGGGGTAGGGGAAGTGTTGATCGTCATGGCCGCCATTCTTGCCTAAAATGAAACGCAATGACAAATACTTCAACGCCGCCGCATTTAAATTGGCGTGATTCGTTTCAGGTCAAAAGCTTTCGCTACCAGTGGCCCGCTGACTTGGCCACTTCTTGGGCCTTTGAAATGGAAACCATCCTTTTGGGTTGGTACATCTTGTCGACCTCTGGTTCCGTTTTGATGCTGGTTGTTTATGGCTCATTGCAGTACTTAGGTTCTTTGCTTTCGCCTGTGTTTGGTGTGGTGTGCGACCGGATGGGCTACAGAAGAATGCTCTGGTCGACCAGGGCCATTTACGCCTTGCTGGCTTTCGGGATCATGCTGCTTTCTTTTTTTGAAGCACTGACGCCCGAGAGGGTGCTCATTTTGGCCGCCATTGTGGGCACCATCCGGCCTTCCGATCAAATGATGCGCAATGCCCTGATTGCCAGAACCTTGCCCTCGGCGCAACTGATGGGCGCTTTAGGTATTTCAAGAATGACATCCGAGTCTGCCAGGATAGCGGGCGCGTTGGCCGGTGCAGGGATCGTGGCAGTTTTAGGCATGACTTCGGCTTATGCCGTTGTCACCTTGTTGTATGTGGTGAGTTTTTGGCTTTCTCGAGGTGTTGACGATGTTCAGCCAGCAAGTAATGCAGCTGCTTTAGCCAGTCCGCTTGAAGATTTGAAATCGGCATTCACTTATGTGTGGCACAAGCCTATTTTGATGGGCGCCATGGCCGTTGCATTTTTGGTGAACCTTTTGGCATTCCCGTTTGCACTGGGTTTGCTGCCCTATGCCGCTAAAAATATTTTTCTCACCAACCAAACTGGCTTGGGATTTTTGGGGGCCAGTTTTGCTTTTGGGGGGCTCTTGGCGTCTTTGACTTTAAGCAGTCACAAATTCAAATTGCGCGCATCACAAACCATGATCATTGCCTCAGTCGCTTGGTTTGCATTGGATCTTGTTTTTGCATTCACAAGCAATTTGTACATGGGGATGCTCGTTTTGATGTTGGCAGGTTTTGTGCAAAGCCTGTGCATGACCCCTTTGGCAGCAGTCATGCTGCGTGCCACGGACCCTGCGTTTCACGGGCGGGTGATGGGCATGCGCATGCTGGCCATTTGGGGCTTGCCCATTGGGCTATTGGCCAGCGGTCCCTTGGTTGAAAGCATTGGCTATGTGGCAACGGCCTGGGTTTATTCCGCTTTGGGATTGATCTTGACCTTGGCCATAGCGCTTTACTGGCGCAATGCCTTGTGGGATAAACACTCAGTTGCCAACAATGCACTTTGAATTAATTTGGCGCAGCAAGTCCAAATTTTTTGATGAGCCGATTTTTGGCACTTGGCAGAAAGTTAATTCTTGAGACATCGCCCTGAAGTGTTTTGATCAAAAGCGGATCCATTACGCGAAACCATAGAGGCGGCAAGTAAGCCAAGAAAAACATCCCAAAATAACCAGACGGCAACCTGGGAAGCTCTGGAAAATCGCGCAGTGATTGGTAGCTGCGGCCCGGATGAGCATGATGATCCGAATGACGCTGCAGTTGAAACAGCACCAGGTTAGAAATCAAATGATTGCTGTTCCACGAGTGATGAGGCTGGCAATTTTCGTAATTGCCGTTGGCTGTCTTGAGTCTTTGAATGCCGTAATGCTCAACGTAATTGGCCGATGTCAGCTGAAACGCA
>SXXD01000178.1 GCA_005789685.1 Burkholderiales bacterium | reverse complement strand
GGCCGCCAATTGCGAACTGCCCGCATACACAAACAGCGTCATGGCAATTGACTCAAACACACTCAAGCCAGAATTCACCATGGCCACGCCGGTCATTAAGCCCCACGCAGCAAGCCCTGGTGCTTGGGGTGCCGCGTCACGCACAGCCTCCATGAAGGCGGGGTGACGGTAATTTTCAGCTTTGAAAAACATCGCCCGCCTGCCCTTTGAAACTTCGCACAAAGTCTGCTGCTGCTTGGCGTTTGCCGCCGGCCTTTTGCAATTGCGTGAGGCATAAAACGCCTTCACCGCAAGCCACTCTCAGGCCTTCTTCTTGCACACTGAGCAAAGTACCAGGCACTTTGTGATGAGACGTTTCGATCGGTAAGGGCTCAGCATGCGCTTGCCAAACCTTGATCACTTCGTCGCTCCATTGCAATGTCATGCCTGGAAATGGGTCAAATGCACGCACGCGTTGAGCCAACACTTGTGACGATTGTGTCCAGTCGATGGCTGCTTCTGCCTTTTCAATTTTGTGCGCGTAAGTCACGCCCTCAAGCGGCTGCTTCACAGGTTTGAAGTAGCCCACTTGCGAGAGCGCCGTCACAATCATTCGCGCACCCATCTCGGCCAAAGTGTCATGCAAACTGGCCGTGGTGTCTTGCGCGCTGATAGGGCAACTTTCTTCAAGCAACTTGTCACCCGTGTCCAGTCCCGCATCCATTTGCATGATGGTCACACAGGTTTGAGCATCGCCGGCTTCAATGGCGCGGTGAATGGGCGCGGCGCCTCGCCATCTGGGCAGCAGTGAGGCATGAATGTTCAGACAGCCATAGCGGGGCGCATCAAGGACCCACTGCGGCAAGATCAGGCCATAGGCCACAACCACCATGACGTCGGCTTGCGCATTTGAAATGAAGGCTTGGGCCGCTTGGGCTTCGTCGGGGTACTTGCCATCCAATTTCAGACTGTGCGGCTGAACAACTGTCAGTCCTTTTGACAATGCAAATTGCTTCACGGCAGAAGCTTGAAGCTTCATGCCCCGACCCGCAGGCCTGTCGGGCTGTGTCAAAACCCCCACGATGTCGTACCCTGCCGCATGCAGTGCGGTCAATGCGCTGCGAGCAAATTCGGGCGTGCCCGCAAAAATCACGCGCATAGAAGTTCTTTCACTTTAGATTTAAGCGTCTTCTTTTTGGGCTTTGAGCATTTTGGTCTTGATGCGATTGCGTTTGAGAGGCGACAAGTACTCCACAAAAACCTTGCCCATCAAATGATCCAATTCGTGTTGCACGCACACCGCCATCAGGCCCTCAGCTTCAAGCTCGCGAACTTGGCCATGTTCATCGGCCGCTTTGACCTTGACAGCCACAGCGCGCTCAACCCCATCGTAAATGCCAGGGACAGACAAGCAACCCTCTTCACCTTTGACGCGCTCTTCACTGTACCAAGTGATTTCTGGATTGATCAACACCGTGGCTTGGTTGCGCTCTTCAGACGTGTCCAACACCACCAAGCGCTGGTGCACATCGACTTGCGTTGCCGCCAAGCCGACGCCTTGTGCCTCGTACATGGTCTCAAGCATGTCCGCCACAAGCTTGCGCAACTTGTCGTCAAACGCAGTGACGGGCGTTGCCACCTTGTGAAGGCGGGGGTCTGGGAAGCAAAGAATGTTTAAAAGTGCCATGGTCGTTTATTCAGCAATACCTCTATTTTCGCCAATTTGAAGAAGCCTTGCCCAAGTGACGAATCGTACCCAAAATCGGCCTCCCCCAATCTGCGGGGCACTGTTTAGGAAAAAAATGGTTTCGTCTAGAGAAAGTCTAAAGGCTTGGCTGCGTTTGAGCCTCACACCTGGTGTTGGCAATGTCACTGCGCGTGCCTTGCTTTTGAGGTTTGGCTTGCCAGAGGCCATCTTTGAACAAAGCGCTTCCGAGCTGCAAACAATTGTAAGCAGCGCCATTGTCCAGCAACTTCGCCTCATTCCCCTCGGCTTAGAAGACGCATTAGAGACCACTTGGGAATGGCTCGAGACGCAGGCTGATCTCGGCACGTCCAAGGTCGCGCACAAGCGCATTCTTACTTTGGCCGATAGCGACTACCCAAGCAGTCTGATGCTCACCCCAGACCCGCCTTGTCTGCTGTATGTCTTAGGTCAAACTCAGCACCTTCACCTGCTCAGCCCACCCGCCCACCAAGCGCCGCGTGCAATGGCTGTGGTGGGCAGCCGGAATCCCACGCCACAAGGCCGTTTGAATGCACACGACTTTGCAGTCCATCTGGCACAAGCAGGTCTCACGGTGGTTTCTGGCTTGGCCCTGGGCGTAGACACAGCCGCGCACCAAGGCGCTTTACTAGGTGGCAGCCCTCACCATCCCTTGTACACGGTGGCAGTGGTAGGTACCGGTTTAGACCGCGTCTATCCGCATCAAAATCATGCCTTGGCCTTAAAGATTGCGGCGCATGGCTTGTTGATCAGCGAATATCCTTTGAGCACGCCGCCCATCACCTCCAATTTCCCACAACGCAATCGCTTGATCGCTGGCTTGTCTCAGGGCTGCTTGGTGGTTGAAGCTGCAGCGCGTTCTGGTTCTTTGATTACTGCCAAACAAGCACTGGACTTGGGCAAAGAGGTGTTTGCCATACCCGGCTCCATTCACACAACGGTCTCTAAAGGCTGTCATGACCTTATCAAGCAAGGCGCCAAGTTGGTCGACTGTGCACAAGATATTTTGGAAGAGTTGAAAGACCTGCCCCCTGTTGATTGGCACACTGCGTGTGCACCTGACTTGTTAAGCCCACCTAAGGCGCTCGAACCCCTGTTAAACAATGAACAGATTGGCACGTCAACTTTGAGGGTGCTTGACTATTTAGGACAAGACCCTGTGGGCCTAGATGAGTTGCAAATGCGAAGTGGTTTAAGCACCTCGCAGGTGCAAGCTGAATTGTTTGAATTGGAATTGAACGGGGCACTAGGCCGTTTGCAAGGCGGGCTTTACCAAAAGCTTAGCCCACGGCGTTAAGTCTCTTGTTTAAACCACGGCGCCGGAGTTGGGATCGTCTGGGTCTTCGTCTTTTTTCGGTGGCGCTTTGATCAAGTCTTCGCGCTGAATGCCCAACCACATGGCAATGGCCGCCGCCACAAACACGGAAGAATAAATGCCAAACAAAATACCGATTGTCAGCGCCATGGCAAAGTAGTGCAAAGTTTCACCGCCAAACAACAACATGGAGAGCACCATGATTTGGGTAGAGCCGTGCGTGATGATGGTTCGACTGATGGTGGACGTGATGGCGTTGTCAATGATCTCAACCGTGTTCATCTTTCGATAACGCCGGAAGTTCTCGCGAATTCGGTCAAAGATCACCACCGACTCGTTCACCGAATAGCCCAACACCGCCAGTACCGCGGCCAACACCGCCAAGGAAAATTCCCACTGAAAGAAGGCAAAGAAGCCCAAGATAATGATGACGTCGTGCAAGTTGGCAATGATGGCCGCCACCGAGAATTTCCACTCGAAGCGCACGGCCAAATACAGCATGATGCCAATCACCACGAAGGCCAAAGCCTTCAGACCGTCGGTTGCTAACTCTTCGCCCACTTGTGGGCCCACATATTCTGTGCGGCGCATGGTGGCTTCTGCGTTTTGCGCCTTCAAAGCTTCCATGAGTTTGTCACTTTGCTGTGCAGAGCTCACGCCCTTCTGCGCAGGCAAACGAATCATCACATCGCGCGCTGTGCCAAAGTTTTGAACCTGCACTTCGGTGTAGCCTAAGCTCGAAACCACGGCGCGCACCTGTGTCAGGTCGGCGGGTTGGCTGTAGCTCACTTCCATCACGGTGCCGCCCGTGAATTCCACTGACAAATGCAAGCCACGACTGAACAAAAAGAACACCGCTAACAGAAAGGTGGCCAAGGAGATGACGTTGAAGATCAACGCATTCTTCATGAATGGGATGTCTTTGCGGATTTTGAAAAATTCCATGATACTGCTCCGCTTTATAATTTATGGTCGGTTATTGCAGGCAATGCAGAACCATCAGGTCGCCAGACTGTGCCGATAGACACCGACTTGAGTTTCTTCTGGCGGCCATACCAAAGATTCACCAAGCCGCGTGAGAAAAACACCGCAGAGAACATGCTGGTCAAAATGCCCAAACAGTGCACCACCGCAAAGCCGCGCACGGGGCCAGAGCCAAATGCCAACAAAGCCAAACCGGCAATCAGAGTGGTGATGTTGGAGTCAAAAATGGTGGCCCAAGCACGGTCGTAACCAGTGTGAATGGCCGCTTGCGGCGAAGCACCCAAACGCAACTCTTCACGCACACGTTCATTGATCAACACGTTGGAGTCAATGGCCATGCCCAGCGCCAAGGCCATGGCGGCCATGCCAGGCAAGGTGAGGGTGGCTTGCAACATCGACAGAACCGCCACCAACAACAACAAGTTGAAGCCCAGTGCGATGCTAGAGAAAAGACCAAACACCATGTAATAAATGCTCATGAAAGCAACAATCACCACGAAGCCCCAAATGACGCTGTTGAAACCTTTGGCAATGTTTTCAGCACCTAAACTTGGGCCAATGGTGCGCTCTTCAATGATTTCCATCGGCGCGGCCAAAGAACCTGCGCGCAACAGCAGCGCTGTGTCGTTGGCTTCGCTGGTGGTCATGCGGCCAGAGATTTGAACGCGGCCGCCACCAATTTCTGAGCGGATGACAGGCGCTGTGACAACTTCGCCTTTGCCTTTTTCAAACAACAAGATGGCCATTCGCTTGCCCACGTTTTCGCGGGTGACGTCTTTAAAAATACGCGCGCCTTTGCCATCCAATGACAAATTCACAACCGGCTCTTGTGTTTGGCCATCGAATCCTGGTTGTGCGTCGGTCAGGTTGTCGCCGGTCAGAATGACTTGCTTTTTCACAATCACTGGCTGGCCGTTGGGCTCTAAATAACGCTCAGAGCCAAAGGGCACCAAACCATTGGTTTGCTCTGCAGAACGCGCCTCGCTGCTCTCGTCGACCAGGCGAACTTCCAAGGTGGCCGTGCGACCCAATATATCTTTGGCCTTGGCGGTGTCTTGCACGCCAGGCAGTTGCACCACAATGCGATCAAGGCCTTGCTGTTGAATGACGGGTTCGGCCACACCCAGCTCATTGATTCGGTTGTGCAAGGTGGTGATGTTTTGCTTCAAGGCCTGTTCTTGAACGCGGCGCGCAGCGTCAGGTTTGACATTGGCCGTGATTTTGAACTCGCCGCCATCGGCCGCGTCAACGACTTGCAAGTCGGCAAACTGATCAGCCAAGACTCGGCGTGCGGCATCCAATTGCGCTTGATCGCGAACTTTGATTTCAATGCTTTGGCCGTTGCGTGTGATGCCGCCATGGCGGACATCTTTTTCACGCAATGTGGTGCGAATGTCGCCTGCCAATGAATCTGTTTTTTGCGACAACGCCGCCTTCATGTCCACTTGCAACATGAAGTGAACACCACCGCGCAAGTCCAATCCCAAGTACATGGGTGAGGCATGCAACGCGGTCAACCACGAAGGTGACCGGGACAATAAATTCAAAGCCACCACATAGCCGTTGTCTGCGCCTTCTGGAATCAAGGCTTTTTGAATGGCGTCTTTGGCTTTGAGTTGTTGCTCTGTGGTTTCAAAGCGAGCTTTGATGGACGCCCCTTCCAGCGTCACGGCTGCAGAAGGCACATTGGCTGCCTTGAGCGCGTCTTCCACGCGGGCCAAGGTGGCCGCGTCCACCTTCGAGCTCATCTTAGAAGACGAAACCTGCACCGCGGGTGCTTCGCCAAAAAAGTTAGGCAAGGTGTAGACCACGCTCAACAACAAAGCGATCACGATGATCGCAAATTTCCACACCGGATAACGGTTCATGATGGCGGCCGCTTCAAAGAAGAGAAAAGAGCAACAAGCAAAGACCCCTGAACATTCAATGCTCAGGGGGGTTTTGCACTTACTTCATTGAGCCCTTGGGCAAAACTTGAATCACAGCAGAGCGTTGCATTTGAACTTCAACGCCATTGGCAATCTCAACGTTCAAATAGCCGTCGCCTAATTTGCTTACTTTGCCCAAGAAGCCACCGGCTGTGACGATTTCGTCGCCTTTGGCGAGTGCATCAATCATGGTTTTGTGCTCTTTTTGCTTTTTCATTTGGGGGCGAATCATGACGAAATACAGCACCACAAACATCAAGAGCAAGGGCAACATGCTCATCAAAGAAGATTGCAGGTCGCCGCCCGATGCAGCGGCTGGGGCGGTTTGGGCAAAAGCGGATGAAATGAACATCGACGAACTCCACGAATAAATTTAAGGTAACTCCCAAAAATCGGCTTAAAGCCGCTTTTTAGGCCAATCTCCGATTGTAAGCGGGGCTATGATGGCAGCCAATGACCTTGTCCAACTCGGGAGACGACCATGGCCAGCCATTCTCATGAACATGATCACGACCATTCCACCTTAAGCGAAATGGACGTCAGAGTTCGCGCCTTGGAAACCCTACTCACCCAAAAAGGGTACATCGACCCTGCCGGCATCGACCGCATCATTGAGACTTACGAAAACGAAGTTGGACCTCACAATGGCGCCCAAGTGGTGGCCAAAGCTTGGGCCGAGCCCGAATTCAAAGCTTGGCTGCTTCAGGACGCTAGCGCCGCCATCGCCTCTTTAGGATTCACGGGCCGGCAAGGGGAGCACATGGTGGCGGTAGAAAACACCACCGACCAACACAACATGGTGGTTTGCACCCTCTGCAGTTGTTACCCCTGGCCCGTTTTAGGCTTGCCGCCCGTTTGGTACAAAAGCGCTGCCTACCGTTCCCGCGCCGTCATTGAACCCCGCAAGGTATTGGCCGACTTTGGAGTTGCCTTGCCCGAAAGCACCCGCATCCGCGTTTGGGACTCCACCGCCGAAGTTCGGTATTTGGTCTTGCCCAAACGCCCCGCTGGCACAGACAATTTGTCGCAAGCAGACCTTGCAGCTTTGGTCACGCGCGACGCCATGATTGGGACGGCCCTCTTATGAACGGCGTTCACGACATGGGTGGCCAACAAGGTTTTGGCCCCGTTCTTTTAGAAAAAGCTGAGCCTTTGTTCCACGCAAACTGGGAAAGTCGGGCCATGGCCATGACGGTGGCCATGGGCGCCAGCGGGCAATGGAACATTGACCTGAGTCGCTCTGCCCGAGAGTCATTGCCACCTGCCACCTATTTGTCCAGCACTTATTACGAGATTTGGATTCGTGGGCTGGAAAAACTCTTGTTGGAACGCGGT
>SXXD01000177.1 GCA_005789685.1 Burkholderiales bacterium | reverse complement strand
GAGGCTGGGACGATGGGAATCGTTTTGCTCATGATGTCAGACTTCGTCGTACACAACTTCAAGGGTGGGCTTGCTGGTGTCAGTCTTGCCGCACATGTCAAATTGCGTTGCAGGCTCGAGCACCACATCACGTCCTACAGCAGAAGCTGCAAACAAGCCCAGCAACTGATCTTGTGTCATGGGGTTCGGGCGAATCGGCACTGATGTATGGACGTTGGCGGCCAACTCGGCAAACATGGGACCCCAAACAGATTCGGGACGGCCAATGATTTCGTAGCTAGCGCTCTTTCTGCGAATGTCTTCATTGGCAGGAATGGTGGACAACACAGGGATACCCACCTTCTCAGCAAAGTTGGCGGCCTCACCGGTACCGTCGTCGCGGTTAATGACCATCCCGGCCACGCCCACATTGCCGCCCAACTTGCGGAAGTATTCAACTGCAGAGCACACGTTGTTGGCCACATACAGGGACTGCAAATCGTTGCTGGCCACCACAATCACTTTTTGGCACATGTCGCGTGCAATGGGCAAACCAACTCCGCCACAAACCACGTCGCCTAAGAAGTCGAGTAGCACATAGTCAAAGCCCCACTCGTGAAAGCCAAGTTTTTCGAGCAATTCAAAACCGTGAATGATGCCGCGACCACCGCAGCCGCGTCCTACTTCTGGGCCGCCTAATTCCATGGCGTAAACACCATCGCGTTTGAAGCAAACGTCGCCAATAGCAACGGCTTCACCGGCCAATTTTTTCTTGGAAGACGTTTCGATGATGGTGGGGCATGCGCGGCCACCAAACAACAAGCTGGTGGTGTCGCTTTTAGGGTCGCAGCCAATGAGCAAAACTTTTTTACCTTGCTGCGCCATCATGTAACTGAGGTTGGCCAGCGTGAAGCTTTTGCCAATGCCGCCTTTGCCATAGATGGCAATGATTTGGGTTTCCTTGGTGACCGCAGAGGTGGACACAGGCGCGGGTTCAATGGCCGCTTCAGTGCGCAAAATGTCGCGCATGAAATTCACGGGGGCTACAGAAGGAATCGAACTCGAGCTCATACTACTTGTCTCCAATCAAGAACCATCTTTAAACAATCGGCGTCGCCAAACGCGGTGCGGTAGGCGGCGTCTGCTTGGGTTGCATCTTGTTGATGCGTGATCAAACCGTCGAGGGACAAACGGCCATCGCCAGCCAAGGCAATGACTGCGGCCAGGTCGGGCGGTGACCACTGTGCGGCCACACGAATGCGCGCTTCGCGCATGAAGGCCGGTGGAAAAATAAATGAAAGCGGCGTGTCGTAAAAACCAGCGAGTACCACTTCACCGCCTGGGGCCAAACGGCCAATGAGTTCGTCCAGCAATGAACCTGCACCGCTCACATCGCAAATGCATTTGTAGTTTTTGCGGGTGTCTGTGCTGGGGTCAATGACCTCGTAACCCACAGCACCCGAGCGGCGTGCAGGGTTGGTATCCCACACCACTGGATGACCACCTGCCAACACAGCCAGTCTGGCAATCATCCGCCCCAAAACACCATGGCCCACAATCAAATCGGGTTGCTGTGTGCCGGGCGCGCTGTGAGCGTGATGGGCCGTGGCTGCCAATGCAAACAAAACACCTTGCTCGGCCAATGTTTCATTGATGGCCAAGGCGCGGGCTGAAGGCACCACCAACTTGGAGGCAGAGCCACCAAATAAATTCCGTGCTTCTTGGAAACATTGAGAGCCAGGGATGTAGACCCGCGTGCCCACTTTCAAAGTGGCTTGATCACCGGCATCGACCACGCGGCCAACGGTTTCATAGCCTGGCACCAAGGGGTAGCCCATACCGGGGAATGCGGGCATGGTGCCATCCCAAAGAAGGCGCTCTGTACCCGTGCTGATGCCACTGAACTCAACCTCAACTTTGACGTCCGCCGCGCCCATTTCAGGCAAGGACAAACCTGTCAAAGCCAATGACTTGGGTTGTTGGAAAACGATAGCGGTGGACTGCATGACTGTATATTTACTCTTACAATAATTTGTGTCAACAAATATTTACAATTATTTAAAATTACTGGTGTAAACCCTGTGACTTTCGCCCCACCAAGATCTGCGTTTGCAGGGGCATGGGGTTTGGCACAAGTTCTAAATTCGAAAAGCCAGCCTCTGACATCATGGCCATCAGCTCACGGGCTGTACGCAACCTGCCAGCGCCCATGGCCAACAGGTAAAAATGGAAATACGCATCGCCGTGAGGTGTTTCGTCGGGCTCTTGGGCCATGGGTTCTGCCAAGAGCAAAGTGCCACCCACAGGCAGTGCTTCGTAAATGGCGCGAAGCGCAGTTTTCACATCGGCATCGGGATGGTCGTGGGCCACGCGGATCAAAGTGACCAAGTCGGCGCCACGGGGCAAAGCGTCTTCTAAAAAGCTGCCTGGATTGGCTGTTGCGCGATCGGCAATGCCTTGGCGCTCAAAGTTGGCGCGAGCCAGAACCGCCACTTCAGGCAAGTCAAACAATTGCAACTGCAAGTGCTTGGCATGTTGTGCCAAGCGGCCTAAGAATGTGCCTTGACCGCCGCCCACGTCGAGCACACAGCGGTGCTCATCAAACGAGTAGCTGGTAAAAATTTCATCCACCACGAAGGGCTGTGACGCTGACATGAGGTTGGAGTAGCGCGTGAATTTTTCAGCTTGTGCGGCATTCGTCGCTGCGCGTTGCGCGTTTTGCGCTTCAATGGTGTAAGGCCAGTACTGCGACATGGCGCCTGGCTGGTCTGTGCCCTTGAGCATGGCCACAGGGTCTTGCATGTCTTGGTACAACACAGCATGGTGTTCAATCATGGCTCGAATGCCAACATGACCCGCCACAGGGGCACCCAATGCGCCCAAGCCGTAGCGCCCTTCGCTGCGCAAATCTAGCAAGCGCAAGGCCAGTGCCGATTGCAACAAACGCTGCAAACCAGCCACAGGCAGGTTGGTGAACTGGGCCAATTCTTCGAGGGTGCGTGGACGCTCAGCAACTGTTTCCAAAATGCGCAAGCGCACACACGCAAGCAGAACCTGCGAATATACAAAACCCGCCATGAGGTCAAACACTTGGCGCGCACGGCGCTGTGTGATCCAACGGGTCAGAGGGTTGGAGACACTCCAGCGGTACAAAGACGTGCTGGTCATCATGCGATCCCAGACCGCTTCCAGCGAGTCTCGCCAAGGTGTCTTACGACCCAAGCGCTGTGCAGGTGAGGCCAGATCCAGCGTTTTCATATCAATGAGACACGCTTTGGTTGTTGCCGGTTCTTGTGCCGGCGCGATAAGCATTGCAAGCTGCACGGGGTACCAAACGCTCAGACTGTTGCATCACCAACTCACGCATCGACTGGGCGTTAGGTCCTTCTGGAATGGAGTCTGAAGCAGCTTGAATGAGCGATTCAAAATGGGCAATGGCGCCTGACAGTCCGAGGTTGGCAATGGCGTTCGGCCTGTCGTGTTGCGCGTCTTGACCGACGGGCTTGCCCAACAAATCGGCTTGACCCATGACGTCACGAATGTCGTCGGCCACTTGGTAAGCCTCGCCTAAACAGTCGCCCAAGGCTTGCCATTGCTTGGGATCCGCGCCCGCGCTCAACGCGCCCGCACTGGTGGCCGCCACAAACAGCGCACCGGTTTTGGCGCGCTGGTATTGCATCAGAGAGACGCGCGATTCAGACTCCCAGGCTTGGCCCGCCACAATGCCCGAGGGCATGCCGACGCAAGAGGCCACGATGTGCATTAAACCGGGCAAGCGCAGAGGCGATTGGCTGGCGGCTGCAGCCAGTGTCTGGAAGGCCAAAACGATCAAGGCGTCGCCTGTGAGCACAGCCAAAGGTTCGCCATAGGCGAAATGCACCGAGGCGCGACCTCGGCGCGTTTTGGCATCGTCAAAACAGGGCAGGTCGTCGTGAACCAAGGAGGCGCAGTGCATGAGCTCAATGGCCACTGCGACACCTTCGCTGAGTCGAGCATCGTCCATGCCACATGCCTGTGCTACTGCCAAAGTCAACTGCGGCCGAACACGCGCACCGCCTGGAAACACGGCATGACGAACTGCGCCAGCCAACTTGGGAGGGCAACTGGGGTCTTCGGCAGACGCCAAGGCCATGGCCAGACACTGCTCAATTCTTGTGATTGCCTTCATGCGCTTGTCTCCAATCAATATAAAACACGGGCCAAGTGACAATTATGGTTGTCACTTGTATGTGTAAACAAATATAGACACATCAAATGTGTCTGTCAACAGGGCATGCCTTGCTTTTTTGAAATTAAATTCAAAGCGGGCTGCTAGCAGACTGGCCGATGGGCAGGATCACATCGGCCACCCACTGCGCCTGCTCCTCGTGCGCGAGGTGCCCCAGGTTGGGTAGCGAGATGATGTCTTGTGGACGCAGATGCGGCAGTGTTTCGGCCACGCGATAGGCCACAGACGGCGGCACAATCCAATCTTGCGAGCCGACAATCAAGGTGAGAGGGTCTTGAAGCGTGCGAAGTCGATCCCAGAAGGCGTGCAAATTCCAGTGCGCCATCATGTAAAGCGCAGCTTGTGCATGGGAGGGGTTGCTGATCAAAGTTCGGTAGAGCTGGGTGCCTTCCGTATCCAGCTTTGAGCCTGTGCCCTCCAAAAGCTTGTGCAGCACAGAGGCGCGCGCCGCTTGCCATGCAAACAACTCGGGCATCCAGGGCGCCTTGGTCAGCACCTTGGCCAAGGGAGAGAAAAATTGTCCAGCCACGCCATCCAAGGGCAGCAAAGCACCGTTCAAAGAGACCAGCCGTTGCGGCTGAAGATGCCCATCGAGCGTCAACATGCAAGCCACTGCAGCACCTGCAGAATGACCGATAACGATGTCAGGCTTGAACTGCATTTGCATCAACAACTCGGCCACACCGCCAGCCATGCCCGGAATCGAAAACAAAGCGGCAACGTCAGAATCTTGCGGCATGGCGGTGAAACCATGACCCGGAAAATCGATAGCGATCACCGTGTAGCGGTCGCTCAGCAGAGGGATCAGATGTCGCCATGAGTGGGTCGAAGCGCCCGTGCCGTGCAACAACAGGATGCTCTTGGCCTCTGGGTTGGGGTGTTGGGCGCACTGCACATGCCAGCGAAGCCTGGGTGTATGAATGAAACTTGAAAGCTGACGCATAGGCCAGTGGCGGCCATCGGTGTCCCAATTTAAAGCATGGCGGGGGCTCACATTCAGCCTCGTTTCAAGAGCGGCCAGCCACCGCGCGAACTGCTTGGTTCAAGGAATTGGCGCCGGCATAAGGCAAGGCCAGGTATTGCGCACCCATTGCTTTGGCCAAATTTTTGGCCGCATCTTGTGCTTGAGGCGAGGTGTCCACCAGCAAAGTGCTAAAGCCTCTCAGGCGCATTTCTGTGGCCGCAGCCAAAGCGTCTGCGGCGGCCTGTGCTCTACCGGGTCTGCCATCGCGTGCAATGTTGCCCTTGCCATCTGTCAGCAGGACAACGATGGGTGTCTCGCCTTTTTTTCTCAGCTGATCTGCCAACAAGATGGCTGCATCAATGGCATGCGCCAGCGGCGTACCTCCACCACCCGGCAAACCAGCCAAGCTGCGTTTGGCACGTGCCAAAGAGCGAGTGGGCGGCAAAATCAGCTCTGCTGTTTGACCTCTGAATGCAAGCACCGCCACGCTGTCGCGCCGCACATAACAGTCGGCTAACAACAATTCAACGGCGCCCTTGGCTTCTGCCAAACGGTTGAGCGCAGAGGAGCCAGAAGCGTCAACCACAAACACCGTGGTGGTTTGCCCGGATTGGCGAAAGCGCGTGACATGGAAGTCTTCTTTGCGCACCACGATGCGCTGTTTCTGTCCCTCAGGATGGACTTGTTGTCGCTGCCGAAGCTTTTGCCAAGGTGCTGCAGCCCGGAGCGTTTCAAGCACATTGATGCGTTGACCTGCGCGCGGCTCGCCTTTGCGTGTACCCACGGGCCGGCCGCGCAGTGCATTTTTTTGCAGAGCCCCTGCACTGCCCGAGGTGGGTGTTTTGGCGCGTTGAAGTTGGCCAATTTTCAAACTGGCCAAGAGGCCAGAAGGAATGGCGGCTTGGGCTGCCTCAAGGACCATCTCGGCTAAATTTTCAGGCAGGCTAGGGTCTTCTTCTTGATCGTCATCTGCTTTGGATTCGTCCTTGTTCTGAGCATCTGGGGACTCAGGCTCAGAAGGTGGCTCGGGCGGCGGCTCTGGGGGCTCTTGAGTTTCTGCAGGAGTGTCTTGCGCCTCATTTTCTGGCGGTGCTGCTGGCGGCAGACGTGTTGCGCGTGGTGCAAGCACCAATCGGGCAGCGACGCCGGTGTGTTCTTCTTCGACGGTATTGCTGCCAGCTAACGCAGCAGCGGCCCGCGCCACGCGCACTGCAAACACACTGGCTCTCAGAGAATCTATACCCAGCGCCAATGCAGCGGCACAAAGGGCCTGCACCGCTTCGTCGTCTATCGTCACTTGTGACAAACGCTCGCGTGCATTCAGCACTTCTTGAGCTGTCCATTCGGGCCCTTCTTCGTCCTCGTCTTGCGCGCCCATCAGCAAGCGAAAGGCCAGTCGATCCGCCAGGCCGGCCGGCATTTGTTCGTCTTCGCTCGCGCCTTCATCAAGGGCCACCAAGCCTAAGCTGGCCTTGGCCGATGTGTCTAAACCATCCCGCTGCAAAGCCACCATGCCGGTGTCAAGCACGCTGCCAAAGCGAGCCGCTGAAGACAAGCTCATGCGCTCGGCCATGGCCAAAACCAACACGCCACCATCGGCTTGTGACAGCAAGCCTTTGAGGGCGATGGGCTTGCCCGCTTGCAGGGTAGCGCCCAAGTCAAGTCCGCCCAACAAAGCCGTGTCGTTGATGTTCAGGGGTACGCGCCGCAGGGGAGTTTGTGATGGCAAGAGGCTTTTTAAAAGCGCCAGCCACTGGTCTCGGTTGTCGCAGGCAGGGGATCGAAGTGCCACACCGCCCAGACCCACTGGGTCGACTGCAAAAAGTGCAGCGATGGTTGCGGCGTCGCCTTGCATAGGAGGGGAGGGCCTGTTCGCTTGGGTGTTGTTGGGTTAGGGCTTGGGTGCCGTGAGCTCGGCCAGTGCTCTTTCGACGCGCGTCGAAGAGCCTGAATCATCAAGGGGGTTGCGGCGAAGCCGATGACGAAGCGCAGAGGGCGCGACCCGAATCAGGTGCTTTTGTTCAACTTTGGATGCGCATTGCAATGCAGCCTCGGCCCGCGCCGCGCGAACCAGTGTCAGATCGCCGCGCAAGCCATCGGTGCCTAAGCTCATGCAGAGTTGGGCGACAAATTCGCGGGCTTGATCGGGAATGGCCACGTCTGGCAAACGTTTGCGAGCCGCCACAATGCTGCGCCTAACGCGGTCGTCTTCTTTTTTCCATGCGTCGGTAAAGGCTTGTGGCCCTTGCTCGAAGGCGTCTCGGCGTTTCACAACTTCCACGCGCTGTGCCAGTGTGTCTGGTGTTTTCACTTCCACCGACAAGCCAAAGCGGTCCAACAACTGCGGCCTCAATTCGCCTTCCTCCGGATTGCCGCTGCCAATGAGAACGAAGCGCGCTGGGTGCCTCACGCTCAGGCCTTCCCGTTCCACCACGTTTTCGCCTGATGCGGCCACATCTATCAGCAGGTCGACCAAATGGTCTTCCAGCAAGTTGACCTCATCGATGTACAAGTAACCCCTGTTGGCGCGCGCCAACAGTCCTGGCTCAAAGGCTTTCACGCCTTGTGAAAGGGCTCGCTCAAGATCCAAAGCGCCGACCACCCGGTCTTCAGTGGCACCGAGGGGCAGGTCAACCACCGGCACCGAGACCAAATGGCTGGTTTTTGTGGCGGCGCCCGCTTTACTGCCCGCTGCCCCCTTCGCCAAGCAGTCTGGGCACTTGGCATTTTCAGGGTCGCAACCATAGGAGCAACCCACCACAGCGCGCATTTTGGGCAATAGTGCAGCCAATGCCCTAACGGCTGTTGATTTGCCAGTGCCGCGATCACCAAACACCAAAACGCCCCCGATGCTGGGGTCGACGGCCGTCAGCATGATGGCCATTTTCATGTCGTCTTGGCCAACAATGGCAGAGAAGGGAAAGGTCAAAGACATCTGATTCGATGTGAAGGTTAAAACGGGCCAAATGACAAAGTGTCAACTTAAAAAATTATACAAAGTGTCAATTTAACTTGACGTTTTGTCAAATCCAGTTAAATTATCGCTTCATTGAACAGATATTGAGGCAAATGATGAGTGCCCTGCTAGATTGGATTAAGTCCCCATCGCAGCTTAGAAAACTGTCCCGAGACAACTTGGCGCCTTTGGCTGCAGAGTTGCGGGAGCGTTTGATTCAGTCGGTCTCGCAAACGGGCGGGCATTTCAGCTCCAATTTGGGAACGGTCGAGCTGACGGTGGCGCTGCACTACGTTTTCAACACCCCTGAAGACCGCTTGGTATGGGATGTGGGTCATCAAACCTATCCTCACAAAATCTTGACCGGCCGCAACGAGCAGATGGGCAGCATGCGCCAAATGGGTGGTTTAAGCGGCTTTCCGCGCCGTGAAGAAAGTATTTACGATGCCTTTGGCACCGCCCACTCGTCCACCAGCATCTCGGCCGCATTGGGCATGGCCATGGCCGCCAAACAAATGGGCAGCCGCCGCAAAGCAGTCGCGATCATTGGCGATGGCGCACTGACAGCTGGCATGGCCTACGAGGCCTTGAACAATGCTGGTGCGAGCGATTGCAACTTGCTGGTCATCTTGAACGACAACGACATGTCCATCAGCCCGCCGGTTGGGGCCCTAAACCATTATTTGCATGAATTGATGAGCGGCAGGTTTTATGCCGATGCCAAAAAAATTGGCAAGGAAGTTTTGAAAAACGCGCCGCCTTTGTATGCCCTGGCGCAAATGATTGAGCAGCAAACACAGAGCTTCATCCAACCTCAAACCATGTTTGAAAATTTGGGTTTCGACTACACAGGTCCTGTGGATGGACACAATGTGGAAGAGATGGTGGATACGTTGAGAGGTTTGTACAACAAACCTGGCCCGCAGTTTTTGCACGTCGTCACCCGCAAAGGCAAGGGCTATGCAAGAGCTGAAGCCGATCCTGTGAATTATCACGGTCCCAGTAAATTTGATCCCGCTGTGGGCATTGTGAGTGCTGCACCATCTGTCCCTCCAAAACCAACATTCACCCAAATTTTTGGCCAATGGCTTTGCGACATGGCAGCGGTTGACGAGCGCTTGGTGGGCATCACGCCCGCCATGCCCGAAGGCTCGGGCATGGTGAACTTCAGCCAACAGTATCCCCATCGCTATCACGATGTCGGCATTGCAGAACAACATGCCGTGACCTTTGCCGCCGGCATGGCCTGCGAAGGTTTGAAGCCTGTGGTGGCCATTTATTCAACCTTTTTGCAACGCGCCTACGACCAATTGATTCTTGACGTGGCCTTGCAAAACTTGCCCGTGGTGTTTGCACTTGACCGAGCCGGTTTGGTGGGGGCTGATGGGCCTACTCATGCTGGCATGTACGACATTGCTTTCACACGTTGCATTCCCAACATGAGTGTTGCATGCCCTGCCGACGAGGCAGAGTGTCGTCAGTTGCTCAGCACGGCTTATGCGCAAGATCATGCGGTCACAGTTCGTTACCCAAGGGGCGCAGGTGTGGGTGCAAAAGCCGAAACAGACTTACAGACTTTGCCCTTTGGCAAAGCTGAAATCAGACGCCAAGGCCAGGGAGTGGCGCTGCTGGCCTTTGGCCCGCTGTTGTATGAAGCGCTCAAGGTGGCTGAAGGCCTGAACGCCACGGTGGTCAACATGCG
>SXXD01000176.1 GCA_005789685.1 Burkholderiales bacterium | reverse complement strand
GTCCAGCGGCCAATGCCCCGAATGGCCACCAATTCATCAATGATGGCTTCATCGTCCATCTGCTGCCATTCTTTGACGCTGACATTTTTGCCATGGAAATTAAGCGCTAAGTCAACCAGATATTCAACTTTGCGCGCTGACAAACCGGCCGCGCGCATGTCATCTACTTTCAATTTCAACACGCCAGGGGGTGTGATTTTTTTGTTCAAGGCAGAAAATTTATTCCAAACCGACTGAGCGGCTTTGACTGAAATTTGCTGGCCGACAATGCTGCGCGCCAAAGTGACAAAAGCATCGCCGCGCGACACCAAACAGGCATCGCCAAATTGAGGAATCAGGCGCTTCATTACCCTGTCTTTTTTTGACAGATGCACGCAAGCAGCAGCCCAATACTCTGGTGTGATGACAATGTCAGAATGACTCATTGAGCAGCCTCCCAGGTGGTGCCAGCAGCTGAATCTTTGAGCTCAATGCCCTGCTCTAGTAAGTGCTTGCGAATGCGATCAGCTTCAGCAAAATTCTTGGCCGCCTTGGCATCTGTGCGTACCTGAATGTAAGCCTGAATAGCGGCTTCGTCCAAACCAGCACCAGCCTGTAAGAAGGTAACCGGATCGTTTTGCAAAATTCCCAAAATATTGCCAAGAGCTTTCAATAAGCCGGCTTGATCGGCTGACTTGCTGCGGTTGACTTCTCCCGCCAAATCGAACAGAACTGCCACTGCTTCGGGGGTACCGAAGTCTTCGTCCATGGCGGCTTTGAATCGCGCAGCATAGAGGTTGCCCCAATCAATTTGCACATTGGAAGGCACGACCGCTTGCATGGCTGTGTAGAGGCGCTTCAGGCCCCTGCGCGCATCGTTCAAATTTTGATCCGAGTAATTCAAAGAAGTTCTGTAATGGCTTCTGACCAAATAGAAGCGCACGGTTTCGGCATCGAATGACTTTAGAACATCGCGAATTGTGAAAAAATTGCCCAAACTTTTGGACATTTTTTCATTGTCAATGTTGATGAAACCGTTGTGCATCCAATACTGAGCAAATTGCTGTCCGGTTGCGCCTTCGCTCTGGGCAATTTCGTTTTCATGGTGTGGAAACTGCAAGTCAGCGCCGCCTGCGTGAATGTCAAAACTGTTGCCCAGCATTTGGCAAGCCATGGCCGAGCATTCAATGTGCCAGCCTGGGCGGCCAGGGCCAAATGTGCTGTCCCATTTGACGTCGGCGGGTTCTGAGGTTTTGGCCCCCTTCCACAGCACAAAATCTAGCGGGTCTTCCTTGCCATCTAAAACTGCCACGCGTTCACCTGCGTGCAACTCGTCAAGTGATTTACCAGACAACTTGCCATAACCAGGAAACTTGCGCACCGCATAATTCACATCGCCTTTGGGGGTTCGGTAAGCCAAGCCCTTTTCTTCAAGGACGCCAATCATGTGAAGCATTTGCGGCACAAACTCTGTAGCACGAGGTTCGGCTGTAGGGCGGGCTATGCCCAAGGCATCAAAGTCTTCATGCATGGCGTCAACCATGCGATTTGTCAGGGCTCTGATGGATTCGCCGTTTTCAACGGCACGCTTGATGATTTTGTCGTCAATGTCGGTGATGTTTCGAATGTGAGTGACTTTGTAGCCACTGACCTTGAGCCACCGCTGAACCACATCAAAGGCCACATTGGACCTTGCATGACCCACATGGCAAAAATCAAATACCGTCATGCCGCAGACGTACATGCGAACGTGACCCGCTTCTAAGGGAGTAAATTTTTCAACCGCTCGGGACAGCGTGTTGTAAATGCGCAAGCTCATGAAATACTGTATTTTTCTTGTAAGGGTGCAAAAAGGGGCCGCAGCCCCCTAGTTGTTGCAATGGCAGACCAAAACACAGGCCTCCGTTACAATTTGCATCAGTATAAGGCCCAAATAAGTCTCTGACAAAGTCAAAATTTTGAACCAGTCTCCCCCATATTGAGCCAGTTAGCCTGTATTTCACATTTCAAAATCCATCCATATGTCTTCCCATTGGGTTCTATCGCGTGTTTTCTCAGTCCTGCTCTGTTTTGGGAGCAGCCTGACATGGGCCAATGGCAGCGAAGAAATTGAAGAACTTATTCGAAACAAGCAATGGCCTCAAGCGCAGCAAAAGCTTCAATTGGCCATTAAGCAAACTACCCCTACAGCAAGCACCCCCCTCTCTCCACAGTTTCGGTTCATGAACAGTCAAATTTTGGCGGGTCTAGGAGAGGTTGCCAAAGCTCTACAAGAACTTCAAGCCCTCATCCAAGAATTCCCTGAACTCCCAGAACCCTATAACAACTTAGGTGTGCTGTTAGCAGCTCAGGGGCAATACGATGAGGCCTTGTCGGCACTCACGTCGGCCATTCAAGCGCGTCCCCATTACAAAATTGCACTTCAAAATTTAGGCGACTTGTATACCGCCATGGCCCAACGAGCCTACACCCAAGCCAAAAACGCCAAAGAAGGCCCTAACCTGCTGCCCTTGCCAGCGCCTTCGGCGGTCACCACCAACACAACCAATACACAGACCTTGCGTTAACTGCCATGAATACAAACCTTTTTCGCCGAAACATAGGGGCCCTTTTCAGTGCATTGGCGCTGTCTTTGGGTATGACCATAACCCCTTTGCAGAGTCAGGCTCAAGAAGCACCCAAAGTCAAAATTACCACCAACATGGGCGACATCATGGTGGAACTCTATCCTGACAAAGCCCCCAAAACTGTGGCCAACTTTCTCCATTACGTCAAAGACAAGCATTACAACGGCACCATTTTTCACAGGGTCATCGCCAACTTCATGGTTCAAGGTGGCGGCTACGATGCCCAATACAAAGAGCGCCCAACCAGGGCACCCGTTCAGCATGAGGGCAGACAAGCCATGGTCGCGGGCTTGAAAAATCAGCCCGGCTTTTTGGCCATGGCCAGAACCAACGACCCTCAATCTGCCACAGCACAGTTTTTCATTAACACCGCTGAAAACGCTTTTCTAGACCCCACCCCCATCCCTGATGGCGATCCTGTCAAACGCTTTGAATACCGAGGACAGGTCTACGAAAACGTGCCGCGAGAGAACCTGCTAAATGCCCTACAACTTTTCGGCTATACGGTTTTTGGCAAAGTCACCTCAGGTATGGATGTCGTGGATAAAATCAGAACCACGCCAACAGGCATGGGCGGCCCCTTTAGAACAGATGTTCCAAAAACGCCTGTTGTCATTCTT
>SXXD01000175.1 GCA_005789685.1 Burkholderiales bacterium | reverse complement strand
TTCAAAGTTAAAAAAGGCTTGTACTTCACACCGGATGAAGCCTTTAAAGGACAAAGGCGTGAACTCACTGCGCAAGATTTTGTTTACACCTTGCTGCGCCATGCAGACCCTAAAAATCGCAGCCCTCAAGTCTCTGACTTTGACGATAAGGTATTTGGTTTCGCCGATTCAAGGAAGAGGGCGGTTGCCAGTGGAAAATTTGATTACGATCAAAAACACCCTGGCATTTACGCCCTTGACAAGTACACCTTGGCCATTAAGTTGGTTCAGCCAGATCGAAATTTCCTCTCGCTATTGACCAACCCTTTTGCCGGCGGAATGGCGCGCGAAGTGGTTGAAAAATATGGCTTTGAGGGCATCATGTCCAACCCTGTTGGAACAGGGCCTTACATGCTTGAAAAGTGGGTTCGGGGATCCAAAATTATCCTCAAAGCCAATCCTGAATTTCCAGGCTTTGTCTGGGATTTTCAACCGCCACCTAACAAACCTGTCGAACTGCGTATCGCGAGCCAAATGCAAGGCAGAAAAATGCCGCAAATTGGCCGCATTGAGGTCAGCATCATTGAAGAACCGCAATCGATGTGGTTGGCGTTCAGCGGCAAAGAAATTGATGCAGTTGGCGTGCCACCTTCTTTCATTGAAAAAGCTTTGACGCCCAAAAATGATTTGCTCCAAACTTGGGTGGCTCAAGGTGTCAACATGTACAGAAGTGTTGAGCCCGATATTCGCTATCAGTTCTTCAACATGAAGGACCCCGTCATTGGTGGCTATACGCCTGAAAAAATAGCACTCAGGCGCGCCATCATCATGGGTTTTGATGTGGACGAAGAGATTCGAGTCATTCGAAAAGGTCAAGCAGTGAAGGCCCAACAAATGGTGTCGCCGGTCATTGCAGGGCATGACCCCAATTACAAAAGCATTGTGAAGTTCAGCCCCTTGTCAGCCAATGCTTTGCTAGATCAGTTTGGCTACAAAAAGGATGCCAAAGGGTATCGCAACATGCCTGACGGCAAACCACTTGTATTCACCATTTACTCGTCTACATCGTCCATTGATCGCGAAAGGGATGAGCTTTGGAAGAAATCAATGGACCGAATTGGCATCCGCCTCAAGGTTAAGAAGGACAAGTTTCCAGAAATGCTGAAGCAGGGCAAGCAATGTGCCATACCGTCTTGGGCTTTGGGATGGACGCGCTCATCCGAAGCAGAATTTGTGATGAAACTCTTGTATTCCAAAACCATTGGTCAAAACAACTACGCGTGTTTTGAAAATGCAGAATACGACGCCTATTTTGAGCAACTCAAGCGCTTGCCCGACGGCCCTGATCGCACGCGTGTTTTGCACAACATGTACCGTTTGATGGAGGTCAATGGCGTGCTCGGATTAAGTTCAACAGGCATAGCAACGCGGCTTAGCCATCAGCGTTTGGAAGGCTTTCGCAAACACCCTCTAATCTTGGGTGATTGGATTTACTATGACATTCAAAAACCTTAAAGGCACTGACGCATGAGTGCCTATATCTTTCGCCGCATTTGGCAAATGATTCCAACCTTGGCCGGTGTGATCTTGTTGGTCTTTTTTCTTTTCAATTGGATCGGTGGTGACCCTGCTTATGTGCTCGCAGGCTTGTTTTCGAACCAAGAACAAATTGACAGCATTCGGGCTGAGTTGGGGCTTGATCAACCGCTGGCAGTGCAACTGTGGATTTTTGTCAAACAAGTTGCTACTTTCAACTTTGGCAACAGTTGGACCACAGGTGAGTCGGTCGCCGATATTTTTGCAACCCGCTTGCCCGCTTCGCTGACATTGATGGCGCCTTTGCTCATCATTGAAACACTGATTGCCTTGGTCCTTGCTTTGGGACTTGCGTGGGTTCGAGGGTCTTCAATTGACCGCGGCACCATGGTCGTGTTCACAGCATTGATGTCAGTCAGTATTTTGGTCTTCATTATTTTAGGCCAATATGTGTTGGCCTATCGCTTGGGTTGGTTTCCAGTGCAAGGATGGAGCGAGGACTACTGGAAAAATATCAGTACCTATGCGCCTCTACCTATCTTGCTAGGCCTGGTGGTAAGCATTGCACCGAATACGCGTTTGTTTCGAAGTTTCGTGCTGGACGAAGTCGACCAAGACTATGTTAGAACAGCCAGAGCCAAAGGACTTTCTGAGCCTCGGGTCATGTTTGTGCATGTTTTGCGCAACGCCCTCATTCCGGTCATTACCTTTGTGATTTCCAATTTGCCCGGTTTGTTGCTTGGCGCTTTTTTGTTAGAAAGATTCTTTGGCATACCAGGTGTAGGCCGAGAAATCATTTTGGCTGTTGAGCGAAGTGATTTTCCAGTGATCAAAGCCGTCACAGTTTATGTGGCCATTGCCACCATGATTTTCAATCTGATCGGTGACGTCTTGTATCGCCTCACCGACCCTCGTGTTCAATTGCGCTGAAATCTGATTATCTTTTACATGACTATGCAAAGCTATCCAAATTCAGCTGACAACGTTCCCAATTCCGTGGGCAGCTCGCTCGCTAAAGGGCCTGTCAACGCCGTCAGTGAAGGCGCTTGGGCTTTGGCCTGGCGTCGCTTTAAATCAGATCGGGTGGGTGTGTGGAGTGGCATCACTGTGATTCTCAGTTTGGCTTTGGTGTTCACCACCTTGGTTGGGTCTTTGGCTTCCGATTGGGAAAAAGAGGTCGCTATTAGCAATGCGCCGCCATCTTGGGCCAAGACTGCAATACAAGGCGATGACGCAAGCAAGGCCATTCCTGAGGTCGTGCTGTACGAACCCACCTCTACGGATGTTGTAGATCCCATCGCAGCGCAATGGGAGCAGGCTCAAAAAGCTGTGAAGCCTGTTGGTGACAAGGTCAACGCCTTGGCGACACATCTGCCAATGGGCTCCGACAAATGGGGCAGAGACGTTTTAGCCAAGACCATTAAAGGTGCTGAAACCAGCATCTTGGTGGGCTTGGCTGCCGCTTTCATGGCCACGCTTTTGGGCTCTGTTTTAGGTGCCGTTTCGGGCTGGTACGGCGGCATTGTCGATGACTTAAGCAATTGGCTTTACAACGTTTTTCATTC
>SXXD01000174.1 GCA_005789685.1 Burkholderiales bacterium | reverse complement strand
CGCAAGCCAAACCCTTCAGTGACATCAATGTCACGCCTTTGGTAGACGTGATGCTGGTGTTGTTGGTTATTTTCATTCTTACGGCACCGCTCCTGACCAGCGCCATTCGGCTGGACTTGCCTCAATCCAAAGCCGCTCAAGCGGGGGAAGCACCCGAGGCGCTCAGCCTTAGCCTGAAAGCATCTGGCGAACTTTTCATCAATGACAAGCCCGTCACGTTGGCGGCCTTGCCAACTGAGCTTGTGCAATTGGCAAATCAAAAGCCCAACTTGGAAGTTCAACTTAGGGTCGATCAGGCAGTGCCCTATGGTCAAGTGCTTGAGCTCATGGGACTGGCTCAGCAGGCTGGTTTAAGCCGGATAGGCTTTGTAACGGCACCAGGAACGGATGACCAAAGAGACGGTCAAAGGGACACTCAAAAGGCTGCCACGCGCTGATCTTTTGCAATGCAGGCGCCCTTTGCAGGGCAATCAGGGCTTAGGCCACCCTGCAGAGGAATTTCACCTCGGCAAACACCTACAATTTACACCATGCAAGACAAGTACAACCACCTCGAAGTTGAGCCCGCGGCGCAAAGCCAGTGGAACGCTCGCGACGCCTACCGCGTGACAGAAGACGCCCGTAAAAAGAAGTTTTACGCCTGCTCCATGCTGCCCTACCCCAGCGGCAAGCTGCACATGGGCCACGTGCGCAACTACACCATCAACGACATGCTCACGCGCTATTTGCGCATGAACGGCCACAACGTGCTCATGCCCATGGGCTGGGACGCGTTTGGTTTGCCTGCCGAAAATGCGGCGCTCAAAAATGGTGTGCCCCCCGCCAAGTGGACCTACGAAAACATCGCTTACATGAAGAAGCAGATGCAGGCCATGGGCTTGGCCATCGACTGGAGCCGCGAAGTGGCCACCTGCGACGCCAGCTACTACAAGTGGAACCAATGGTTGTTCTTGAAGATGCTCGAGAAGGGCGTGGCTTATCGCAAAACACAAGTCGTCAACTGGGATCCAGTTGACCAGACGGTGTTGGCCAATGAACAAGTGATCGACGGCAAAGGCTGGCGCACAGGTGCGGTGGTTGAGAAGCGCGAAATTCCTGGCTACTATTTAAAGATTACCGATTACGCCGAAGAACTGCTCGACTTTGTCACCGGCGACAAGTTGCCCGGTTGGCCCGAGCGCGTCAAGCTCATGCAAGAAAACTGGATTGGCAAATCCACGGGAGTGCGCTTTGCGTTTCCGCACGACATTCGCGGTGCCGATGGTCAGCTGATTCAAGACGGCAAGATGTATGTGTTCACCACACGTCCCGACACCATCATGGGTGTGACCTTCTGTGCGGTGGCGCCCGAGCATCCGTTGGCGACTTATGCAGCGCTTTCTCAACCCGCATTGGCCACGTTCATCGAGACTTGCCAAAAAGGCGGCACCACCGAAGCCGAGTTGGCGGTCAAAGAAAAAGAAGGCATGCCCACGGGCTTGTTTGTCTCGCACCCGCTGACTGGTAAAGCTGTTGAAGTGTGGGTGGGCAACTACGTGCTGATGAGTTATGGCGATGGCGCCGTCATGGGTGTGCCGGCGCACGACGAGCGCGATTTTGAATTTGCCCTCAAATACCGATTGCCAATTCAACAAGTGGTGGCCTCTAAAGGTGTAGCCTTCAGCCATACCGAATGGCACGACGGCTTTGGCGACAAGGCGAACGGTGTGTTGGTCAACTCTGGCCAATACGATGGTTTGAATTTCAAAGATGCTTTAGAAGCTGTCGCCGCCGACTTGCTTGCCAAAGGCTTGGGCGAGAAGAAAACCACTTGGCGTCTGCGTGACTGGGGCGTCAGCCGTCAGCGCTACTGGGGCACGCCTATTCCCATCATTCATTGCGATGAACACGGCGCTGTGCCCGTGCCCGAAAAAGATTTGCCAGTGGTTTTACCGCTTGATTGCATTCCCGATGGGTCGGGCAATCCGCTTAACAAACACGAAGGCTTTCATGCTGGCGTGGTGTGTCCTGTGTGCGGCAAACCTGGGCGCCGCGAGACTGACACCATGGACACGTTTGTCGATTCGTCGTGGTACTTTATGCGCTATTGCGACCCGACCAATACCGACAAGATGGTGGCCGAGGGTGCTGACTACTGGATGCCCATGGACCAGTACATTGGCGGCATTGAGCATGCCATTTTGCACTTGCTCTATGCGCGTTTCTGGACCAAAGTGATGCGCGATTTGGGCTTGGTCAAAGTGGACGAACCCTTCACCAAGTTGCTCACGCAAGGCATGGTGCTGAACCACATCTATTCACGTCGCACCGACAAAGGTGGCAAAGATTATTTCTGGCCACAAGATGTCGAGAACGTTTTGGCCGAAGACGGCAAAGTGATGGGTGCGCGTTTGAAAAAGGCCGTTGGCAATTTGCCAGAGGGCACCGCCATTGACTACGAAGGCGTGGGCACCATGTCCAAGTCCAAAAACAACGGTGTCGATCCACAAGACCTGATTGAAAAATACGGCGCCGATACTGCGCGTCTTTACACCATGTTTACCGCACCGCCCGAAGCCACCTTGGAGTGGAACGATGCGGCCGTGGAAGGCAGCTACCGTTTTGTGCGCCGTGTTTGGAATTACGCTGTCAAAGTTGAAGGCGCTTTGAAGGTGGGCATCACAGTCGACCGTTCGCAGCCCATCACCTTCAGTGCCGATGCCAAAAAGCTGCGCCTCGAAATTCACTCGGTGTTGCGCCAAGCCAATTACGACTACGAGCGCATGCAATACAACACCGTGGTGTCAGCGCTCATGAAGATGCTCAACACGCTGGAAGATTCTCCGCTCGCTGCGGCCAAAGATTTCAACGACAACGCTGCGCTGGCTGAGTGCTATTCCATTTTGTTGCGCGTCATGTACCCCGCCTGCCCTCACTTGGCCTTCCGGTTGTGGAACGAGTTGGGCTACGGTGCAAGCCAAGGCGATTTGCTCGATGTGGCATGGCCGACCGTGGACGAAACCGCATTACAGCGCGACGAGATTGAACTCATGCTGCAAATCAACGGCAAGTTGCGTGGCTCGCTCACTGTGCCCGCCAACGCCGACAAGGCAAGCATTGAACAGGCGGCTGCAGCGCACGAGCAAGTGACCAAGCAAGCGGCTGGCGCTGTGCCCAAGAAAATCATTGTGGTGCCTGGCCGTTTGGTCAACGTGGTCTTGTAAACCTACCGCTTTGAACGACAGCACCCTCAAATACAGCGCCTGCACTCACACAACATGAACGCTCCTCCACAGTTGATGAACCGCCGCCAATCGCTGCAAGCCTTGGGGCGCAGCTTGGCTGGCGGCGCGCTCTTCAGCGGCCTGGCAGCAACAGGTTTGTCGGGCTGTGGTTTTCAATTGCGCCAAAGCGCAGACTTGCCTTTTAAAACGTTGTTTTTGATCTTGCCGCGGCAATCTGCCTTGGGCACAGACTTGCGGCGCAATTTGGCCAGTCAAGCCAACTTGAAAGTTTTCACTGAAGGCCCTGACATGGCCACTTCTGAAGTGGTGTTGGATGTCATGTCTGAAGTGCGCGAACGCGTGGTGGTAGGATTGAACGCATCGGGTCAGGTGCGTGAATTGCAACTGCGCTTGAGAGTGAAGTTTCGCTTGCGCACCCCGCAAGGCCTGAACCTCATTCCAGAAGTTGAATTGCAGCAGCAGCGCGATCTAAGCTTCTTGGAGTCTGCAGCCCTATCCAAAGAAATTGAAGAAACCATGGTGTACCGAGACATGCAGATCGACATCGTGCAACAAATTTTGCGCCGTTTGGCATTCGTCAAATCCCTTTAAAGCCAGCGCACAAGTCCTCCTTCTATATGCAATTGGCCCTGCCTCAGCTTCAAGCACATCTGCAAAAAGGTTTGCGAAGTCTTTATACCTTGCACGGCGATGAAGCTTTGTTGGTGCAAGAAGCGGCTGATGCCATTCGCGCAGCAGCGCGACAGCAAGGCTATACCGAACGCAGCGTGCATGTGGTGTCGGGCGCTCACTTTGATTGGAGCGAGGTGCTGGCAGCGGGTGGCTCCATGAGTCTTTTTGCCGAGCGACAAATTCTAGAAATTCGCGTGCCTACAGGGAAGCCCGGCAAAGAGGGCAGCCCCATGATTCAGCAACTGGCACAGAGCGCAGAAGGCAACGACAGTACTTTGACGCTGTTAATTTTGCCCCGCTTAGACAGCGCCACCAAAAAGGGTGCCTGGTTTGGGGCCTTAGAACAATTTGGGGTTTCTTTGCAAATTGACTCTTTAGACAGAGCCCAATTGCCGCAGTGGATTGCACAGCGTTTGAAGTTGCAAAATCAAAGCGTTGCATCTGGACAAGATGGCCAAAACTGTTTGCAATTTTTTGCAGACCGCGTGGAAGGCAATTTGCTGGCTGCCCACCAAGAGATTCAAAAACTGAGTTTGTTGTACCCCGCCGGTGAGCTGACGCATGCGCAAGTTGAAAGTGCCGTCATGAATGTGGCGCGCTATGATGTTTTTAAATTGTCGGAAGCGGTGTTGGCGGGCCAAGTGGCCCGCGTGCAACGCATGCTCGATGGTTTGCAAGCTGAGGGTGAGGCGGCCGTCTTGGTGCACTACACCTTGGCAGAAGACATCCGCGCTTTGAAGCGAATCAAAGATGCCATGGCAGAGGGCCGACCCCTGCCCATGGCTTTGCGCGAACAACGAATTTGGGGTGCGCGTGAAAAACTCTTCGAGCGTGTATTGCCTAAATTGTCAACGGCTCGCTTGGCGCAGTTGCTGAAAAACGCCCATCAAGTGGACGGCATTGTGAAAGGCTTGAAAGTCGCCGATTGGCCCACCGACCCCTGGCAAGCCTTGCAGCGATTGGCTTTGAGAGTGTCTAGCGCCTGTGCCATGAAAGCTTAGGCCAAAGCCGAGACAACGCCACTCAAAAGAGGATAAGGACTGTTTGAGACTGCCTGAATTAGAGAAATGGGAAGGTCAATTCCCCGTTTGAGCCTAAGAGTGCGAAAATAGGCGCATGAACGCAAATTCGCAAACAACTTTGCAGACCCCGATGCAAATTTTGGGGCAGCAGGCCAAAGTGGCCTCAGCCGCCACGGCCAAGGCATCGACTGCCACCAAAAACAGTGCTTTGAAACGCCTGGCTGCTTTGCTGCGCGAAAATACAGAAGCACTCCAAATTGACAACGCCAAAGACTTGGCGCGTGCCCATGCGGCAGGTTTGGCCGCGCCCATGGTCGACCGCTTGCGCCTCACGCCCCAAATACTGGCCACCTGTGCTGAAGGCTGTGAACAGTTGGCAGCCATGCCCGATGTCATTGGTGAAATCTTGGGCATGAAAGAACAACCCAGCGGCATTCGCGTGGGGCAAATGCGCGTCCCTCTGGGGGTGTTCGGCATGATTTTCGAAAGCCGCCCCAATGTCACCATTGAAGCGGCCAGCCTGTCGATCAAAAGTGGCAACGCCTGCATTTTGCGAGGCGGATCCGAAGCCATCGATTCCAACAAAGCCTTGGCGCTCTTGGTGCAGCAAGCCTTGCAAGAGTCTGGATTGCCGATCCATGCGGTGCAGTTGGTGCAAACCACTGACCGCGAGGCGGTGGGCCAACTCATTGCCATGCCAGAGTATGTCGATGTGATCATTCCCCGGGGCGGCAAGGGCCTCATTGAGCGCATCAGCCGCGAGGCCAAAGTGCCTGTGATCAAACACTTGGATGGCAACTGCCACACCTACGTTGACGACCCCTGCGATGTGGCCATGGCCGTGAAGGTGGCGGACAACGCAAAAACTCAAAAATACAGCCCCTGCAATGCCAGCGAAGGCTTGCTGGTGGCGCAGGGCGTGGCCGCAGAATTTTTGCCACTCATT
>SXXD01000173.1 GCA_005789685.1 Burkholderiales bacterium | reverse complement strand
AGGGAGACATGACCCGTGATTCAGCCGGCGCTTTGATTTATGCCGTTTGGATTGACGAAGTGACTCGCGCCATTCTCATTCCCAAATTGGGTGAGACACGTTTTAAGGCTTTGTTTGGTAAACGTGCTTTTCGGCCTGCCATCGAAGGTGTTTTAGCCACTCAAGATAAGTCTTGGTGTGGTGAGGCCGGATGCCAGACGCTCATGAACACGGCACTCGATACCGCTTTGGATAAAATTTTGGCCATGCAGGGCCCTAATGTGTCCGAATGGAATTGGGGGCGTGCTCATCCAGCCCTTAGTGCACACAGGCCTTTTGGTAACGTCAAAGCTCTGGCGTCATTCTTTGACGTTACGGGGCCAAGCGGTGGTGATAACTTCACGGTCAATGTGGGTCAATACTGGACCAGTAGCGCCACGGTGCCTTTTGCAACGCGTCATGCGGCCTCTATGAGAGCTGTTTACGATCTGTCCAACCTAGATGAGTCTGGCTTTATTTACCAAACAGGTCAAAGCGGCCATCCTTTTTCTTCGCGTTACCAAGACATGAAGGCTGAATGGGGTCAAACCAAGTACCGACCTTTAAGGATGTCAACCTCCGGTTCAACTCAGACTTTGAAATTGAATTTTTAAGCAGTGATGGCCCTGAAAGGGGCCATCCTGGTTGAGAGAGGGGCTCTTGGAAGATTTACCGCTTGTTTCTTTGATTCATCTTTCATTGACAGAAACTTTACTTAACATAATATACATCGTATAAAGTTATATCATGGTGAGTTAAGTCAAACAACCATAAGCACTATCCCCAGCCTGGGCAGTTAATAGCTCTAAAGCTAACTCACTTAGGCTTGCTATTGGCTTCTTCCGCGGACCTAGATGCAGATTGCAGCAACTTAATCGATTCGGGCCGTCTTCCTTCAACTGCAAAATCCAATGCGGTCAATCCCAATTGATTTTTCAATGTCAAATCTGCGCCTTCGTTGATCAGCAATTGCACCGCTTTTTCATTGCCATAACGTGCCGCCATCATCAATGGCGTTGTGCCATTGGGAGATTCAGCATCAATGTAGGCGCTTTCCTCAAGTAACAGTTGAATGATGGCCGTATGACCACCCGTTGCCGCGTAATGCAACGGCGTCCAACCAGGATGATTGATGTCAGCATCGCGCCTGATGAGCATTTTGGCAAGTTCGAGCTCACCTTTTAAGCAAAGCAGCATCAAGGCGGATTCGCCATGGCTGTTGAAAACATTTATCTTGAGCTTGGGTTGCTTGGCAATCAGCTCAAATGATTTCAATGAACCATGCCGTAGGGTGTTTAGAATGGCGGGCTCTCCATTTATATCAACGGTATTCGGGTCAAAACCACGCACCAATAAGCTAGAAATAACTTTAACTTCATCATTTTTGATGGCAATGAAAAAGTCCTCGTACGATCCTGCGAAGCTGAATGTGGAATGAATAAATAACCCAATATAAACAATGTACTTATATTGTTTTTTAAAGTAATTTATAAGCATAAATCGAAGACTAATTGGCCTGTAACTTAGGAAAAAGGCGATCAAAATTGGTGCTTGTCAGCTCACCAATTTGCTCAGGTGTCATGCCTTTCAGTTCGGACAAAATTTTGGCCACAAAAGGAACATACGATGGGTTATTGGTCTTGCCACGATAAGGAGCAGGTGCCAAATAAGGGCTGTCAGTCTCAATCAATATTCGATCAAGGGGCATCCATGCCGCCACATCCCTCAATTCTTGAGCTGTTTTGAAGGTCAAAATACCCGAAAAAGAGATGTAAAACCCCAAATCCAGGGCCGCCTTGGCCACTGCCTGAGTTTCAGTGAAGCAGTGAAATACGCCACCGGCACTGCTTGGGTCTCCTGCTTCACCCTCTTCTTTCAAAATGCGAATCGTATCGTCGGATGAAGCGCGGGTATGAATCACCATCGGAAGCTGAATTTGGCGTGCTGCCCTGATGTGGTTTCTAAAGCGATCACGCTGCCATTCCATGTCCGCAATGGAGCGGCCCCCTTTGCGTTCTGACATCTGATAATAATCAAGCCCCGTTTCTCCAATGGCAATGACACGGGGCATTTGTCCCTTCTCTACCAAATCTTGAACCGTAGGTTCGTAAATGTCTTCATTGTCAGGATGCACGCCAACGGTGCTCCAAAAATTATCGTAAGTCTTAGCCAATTGGTGCACCTGATCAAACTCTTCGATGGTGGTGCAAATGCACAAAGCACGCGTGACATGGGCGTCCTGCATTTTTTGGCGAATCTCTGGCAACTGTCCAAGCAGCTCAGGAAATGAAAGATGACAATGAGAGTCGGTGTACATATTAGGTGGCGCTGTTCATGACTTCGCGTGCTTCAGTGCAAAGCGCTTCAAGCATCAGGCCCGCATTGAAAGGATGCTCAGATGTTTTGGCCGCTTCAGACAAACGTTTAAACCAAGCTGTCAATTTCGCAGACGATACCTTCAATTTGGGCAGGTCGGCTTCGTTGAAAAAGCGCAAACTGGCCTGAGTTTGCACCATGAGCAAATCGTGACAGAGCTTTTGTAAGGCATCAATCACTTCTGAAGGTGGCAAATCGGAACAATAACTTGCGTCTCCCGTCATCATGGCTTTGGGGAACTTGGACCACCACGGCATGGTCTGACCCAAACTGCGCTGCTTCAACACTTCATCGGGCCGGCCGCCGGCAGCTTTGAGCAACGCATGCGCATCCTCAGATGACAGGCCTTGGCCTTGAAGCCAAGTCACAGCTTCTGGCGTCGAAGGCCAAGCCATGGTGTGACTCAAGCAACGGCTTCGTATGGTGGGTAGCAATTGATGCGCGGCTTCTGTGGCCAACACAAACTTGACGTCGCCAGGTGGCTCTTCTAAGGTTTTCAGCAAGGCATTGGCGGTGACATGGTTCATGCGCTCGGCCGGAAATACCAAGACCGCTTTGCCCTTGCCTCGTGCATTGGTGCGCTGCGAAAACTCAATGGCATCTCGCATGGCATCAATGCGAATTTCTTTGCTGGGCTTGCGTGTTTTATTGTCAATTTCTGACTGCGCTTTTTCGCTCAACGGCCAACCCAAATCGAGCAAAATAGTTTCTGGCATGAGCACAAACAAGTCGGCATGCGTATGCACACTCAGGGCGTGACAACTGCCGCATTGGCCACAAGCACCTTGCGTCAATGCCGTATCAGAGTCACACAACCAAGCGCTCACTATGGCTGTTGCCAATTCGTACTGACCTAAACCAGAAGGGCCTTGAAGCAGCCACGCATGGCCTTTTTGCGAAAGCAAGGCCAGTGTTTGTTTATGAATCCAGGGTGCAGCGTCAATCATTTGGCATAAGCCGTTTCAACGGCCTTTAAAACATCGGACCACACTGCATCACGCGATTGATCAGCAGGTATCTGAGCAAAACGAGAAGGCGCTTCGAGCATTCTTTTGGCATAGCCCTCCCTCACAGACTGAAAGAAAGATTGAGGTTGAGATTCAAATTTATCAGGAACACGAGCGGCACTTAAACGCTCTGCTGCCACCGAGGGTGGCAGGTCAAACCAAATGGTCAAATCAGGTTGACGCAATGAGCTGGCTGGCACCTGTTGCACCATTTTTTCGAGTGTCTTCAAAACTTCCCAATCGAAACCGCGACCACCGCCTTGGTAAGCAAAAGTAGCATCGGTGAAGCGATCGCACAGTACCACTTCGCCCCTTGCCAGTGCGGGTTCAATGACATTGATTAAATGTTCACGTCTGGCAGCAAACATGAGCAAGGCTTCGGTCAAGGGGTCCATCGATTCGTGCAATGCCAGCGCTCGAAATTTTTCAGCCAAAGGGGTGCCGCCAGGCTCGCGCGTTAGCGCGACCACATGACCGCGGCTTTTGAACCACTGGGCCAAGCCTTCGATGTGGGTTGACTTGCCTGCCCCATCGATGCCTTCAAAACTGATAAACCAAGCGTGGTGCACGAATCAGGGGTCCTGTTTGGAAATTCCGCGTTGGTATTTGTTCACCGCGTTATTGTGCTCGTTCAGCGACTGGCTGAAATGGCTGCTGCCATCGCCTTTCGCTACAAAATAAAGAAAGTTAGACGGTGCAGGCCCCAAGGCAGCCTTCAAAGCCGCTTTGCCCGGCATGGCGATGGGCGTGGGCGGCAAGCCTGGACGCGTGTAGGTGTTGTAAGGGGTATCGGTTCGCAAATCTACGCGTCTTAAATTGCCATCAAAGGCATCGCCCAAACCGTAAATGACGGTGGGGTCGGTTTGCAATCTCATGCCAATTTTGAGTCGGTTGTGAAACACGGATGAAATCAAAGGACGATCGCTGGCACGGCCTGTTTCTTTTTCAACAATACTGGCCAGAATGAGCAGGTCATCTGGACTGTCGAGTGTAAAATTAGCGGGCTTTTGCGCCCATGCCTTGGCCAACTGTCGGTCCATGGCTTTGAGTGCGCGGTTCATCACAGCCAAATCACTCGAGCCTTTTGAATAACTGTAGGTATCAGGATAGAAACGTCCTTCAGGATGCACATTGGGACGGCCCAATAGCTCCATGATTTGATCGTCCGACATGCCTTGTGTGCTACCTTTCAAGTTACCAGCCTTGGCCAAAGCTTGCTTCACCTGTTTGAAGGTCCAACCCTCGACCAGGGTGACATACCTCAAACTTTCCTCACCACGGGCTAGCATGTTCAGAACCATGCGCGGCGACATGTCTGGCGTGATTTCGTAACTCCCAGCTTTGATCGCACGATCTTGCCCCGACAGCCGAAACCAAAGCAGAAGCAATGGGGGGGCAACATCGGCACCCGAATCAGCAATGGCTTGCGCGACGCCTTTGGGCGAGGTTCCCAACTCAATGGAAAGATCAAGCACCTGAGGGCTAGGTAATGAGGTCAAAACTTGGGGCTTGAAACCCATCGGCAGTTGAAGCCAAGCTAAAGTCGTTGCCAATAGAGCCAAAACGGTCAAAGTCGAGAGGGTCAGAAGCGCCCCCCACGAGCGTTTATTTCGTGAAGTAAGGCTTTTTTGGGCTTTAGAAGCGGGGCGACTCAAACCTT
>SXXD01000172.1 GCA_005789685.1 Burkholderiales bacterium | reverse complement strand
CAACGGCGACAACGGCCGCATTCCTGTCATTGCAGTCACCGGCACCAATGGCAAAACAACCACCGTCCGATTGACGGCGCATCTCCTTAAAGCCAACCAACTGCGCGTGGGCATGACCAACACCGACGGTGTGTATGTCAATGGCCGTCAAATTGACGATGGCGATTGCAGCGGCCCGCGCAGTGCGCGCAATGTACTGATGCACCCCGATGTCGATGCTGCGGTGTTTGAAACAGCCCGGGGTGGCCTACTGCGCGAAGGATTGGCCTTTGATCGTTGCCAAGTGGCCATCGTCACCAACATCGGCTCTGGTGATCACTTAGGCCTGAACTACATCACCACGGTCGAAGATTTGTCGGTCTTAAAACGTGTTGTTGTGCTGAATGTCGCAAGCGACGGCATGGCCGTTTTGAACGCTACCGATCCACAGGTAGCCATGATGGCCAGAATGTGTCCCGGTGATGTCACGTTCTTTGCACTCGACGCACACCACCCTGTCTTAGCCACACACCGCGCTCAAGGCAAGCGAGTGGTTTACACAGAAAATGGCAGCATTGTGGCGCAACAAGGCAAGAAGTACTTTCGCATCCCATTGAGTGATGTGCCACTCACTCGCCAAGGACAAATTGGTTTCCAAACTGAAAATGTCATGGCGGCAGTGGGCGCCGCTTGGGCCCTCAATGTGCCTTGGGAAACCATTGCCCAAGGTTTGTCCACATTCATCAGTGACATTCAAGGCGTGCCGGGTCGATTCAATGTGTTTGATTACAAGGGCGCTACTTTGATTGCCGACTACGGTCACAACCCCGATGCCATTCAAGCCTTGGTTCACGCGGTTGACAACATGCCCGCGCAAAAGCGAGTGGTGGTCATCAGTGGTGCAGGTGATCGCCGTGATCAAGACATACGCGACCAGACTCAAATTTTGGGCACCGCCTTTGACGAAGTTATTTTGTACCAAGATGCATGCCAACGCGGCCGCACCGATGGCGAAGTGATTCAATTGCTTCGCGATGGCCTTAATGGCGCAGTCCGAACCCATTATGTTCAAGACATTCAAGGTGAGTTCAATGCCATTGATACGGCACTGGCGCGACTTTCTGAAGGCGACTTATGCCTGATCTTGATTGACCAGGTAGAGGCTGCGCTGGCCTACATCCAAGGCAAGGTAAACGAGAGTCAAGTGGCTTTAGCCAAGTAATATGACGCAAGTGCTGGTTGCCATCAAAGTGGCAGCCCACTGCAAGCATCGCGTCCAAGTCGGCTTTGGCGTTTCAATGGCCTGGTGAATCAATCGCCCCATCCAAACCGACAGTCCAAATGAAACCCCTAAGCCCACTGCGTTGACGCTGATGTTTTCAGGCCAAAAATTAAAGACCACCGCACTCACTGACAAACTGACGCTGAAGTGAATGAGGAAAATGGCGTAAGAAGCGTTTGACAACTCGCGAATCCACTTCCATTTGAAGTACTGAATGGCAATGCAATCATTTGCCTCATACCAGCACAACAACAAAGCCGTTGCAATGGCCAGCATCAGTCTGTCTCTTGGGTGGTATGCCATAGCAACAACGCCAACCATGAAAATCAGCAGCGCTAAATTTCGTACACTGAATTTGAAACCAGCGTAGCGCCATGCTCCAACGCACAAACCCAGGCCATAAGCACCAAAGAAATAAGCGCCCCAAATTTCACCCAAGGGATTCAGATTCCACACAAAAATTGAACACAAGGTGAGCATCAACCAAAAGCCAAATGCCTTGCGCACGACAGAACCTTTGCCCGAAAGACCTTGCCATACCTGAGCAAGCGAAGCACACGCCATCGCCATTGCAAACAGCTGAAAATCTACGGCGACATACCAAACGCCCGCTGAAAAAGCCTCGAAATCAAGAATATCTTGGAGTAAGAAAATGTGCGCGACAACCTGCATCAACGAAGGTGCATTTGAAAGCGACGAATGATCAAAGTAAGGGCGAACAAGCGCTGTGATTGCAACGGCCACACTCAAGGCTGCCAGCAAAGGGATGGTCAATCTTTGATAGCGCAACAACAGTCTTGGAAAAAAATCAAAGGCAGATTTTGGGACGGCATTGGCCCAAGACTTGGCATTCAAGTATCCGCCTACAACCAAAAAAATTTGCACCGCCATCAGTGCGTAATCAAGAAGAAACACTTCAAGCAGGGGCACCCACACTGCCACAACTTTGGCCATGGGACTGTAAAGCGCCAGGTGATGCCAAACAATAAGGATGCAGGCGCAAGCCTTGAAGAGGTCAATAACCTCTAAGCGTTCAGACTTCAAACTGAACGCTCTTGAAATTAAATGGCCAAGCGAGCACGGGCGGAAGCGTACTGCTGCTTCAATTTAGCAACAAAATCAGCGGTACTGACCACCGCATCAACGGCGCCAATTCCCTGACCGCAACCCCAAATGTCTTTCCAAGCTTTTTTGGCATCGCCGCCGAAGTTCATGGTGGAGGGGTCAGACACTGGCAAGTTGGCAGGATCTAGTCCAGCAGATTTAATGGAAGGCGCCAAGTAGTTGCCATGCACACCTGTGAACAAATTGCTGTAGACAATGTCATCTGAGTTGCAATCAACAATGGCTTGCTTGTAAGCATTGGCAGCACGCGCCTCGTGGGTGGCAATGAATGCCGAGCCAATGTAGGCAAAGTCTGCACCCATGGCTTGAGCCGCCAAAACAGCATCGCCGCTGGCAATCGAGCCAGACAATGCCACGGGGCCATCAAACCATTGGCGAATTTCTTGGATCAATGCGAAGGGGCTCTTTTCGCCAGCATGTCCACCCGCGCCAGCAGCCACTGCAATCAATCCATCGGCGCCTTTTTCAATGGCCTTGTGGGCAAAGTTGTTGTTGATGATTTCGTGCAACACCACGCCACCATAGCTGTGAGCAGCTTGATTAATGTCTTCGCGTGCACCCAATGACGTGATGATGATTGGTACTTTGTATTTCACGCACATGGCCATGTCGTGCTCAAGCCGATCATTGCTTTTGTGAACAATTTGATTGATGGCATAGGGCGCGGCAGGCTTGTCTGGATTGGCTTTGTTGTAAGCGGTCAATGTTTCAGTAATTTCAATCAGCCATTCTTCTAGTTGTTCTGCGGGACGCGCATTGAGTGCAGGCATGGACCCCACAACGCCCGCCTTGCATTGCTCAATGACCAGTTTGGGATTGCTGATAATGAACAAAGGTGAGGCAATGACCGGAAAAGGTAAATTGGCCAAAGCCGCGGGAAGTTTTGACATGAGTTCTCCTGTAATTTAGAAATGTATTTGTTTGCGCTGTCTTTAGCGTTTGGCGCTGTCCATTTTAGAAAGCTTCTAAAGAAAGCTCTGTCACGCACTTTGCACCATCTACGATGCTGTCACGCACGCCAGGTGCACGGCTTAACAAATGATCGGCATAAAAACGCGCCGTGATGACTTTGGCATCCATAAAAGCTTTGTCATTGCCCAGTGCGCTTTGCGTCAAAGCCACCAACATAGCGCGGCCCATCTGCCAACCCGCCATCAAATTGCCTGTCAACATCAGGTACGGCACACTGCCCGCATACACGTCATTGGGATTGGCTTTGGCTTGACCCGCCACAAAATGAACGACATCTAGAAAAGCCAAGCGAGCCGCTTTCAGTCTGCGGCCAACTGCTTTGGCGTCTGCATGGTCATGGGCTAACAATTCGTTTTCTGTGAGCTCAACTTGACCCGCCAATGCTTTGGCTGTTTGGCCGCCGTCACGGCTGGTTTTGCGACCCACTAGGTCATTGGCTTGAATGGCTGTTGTGCCTTCGTAAATGGTCAGAATTTTGGCATCACGGTAGTACTGCGCAGCACCTGTCTCTTCAATGAAACCCATGCCACCGTGAACTTGCACGCCCAAGGAAGTGACTTCCAAACTCATCTCTGTGCTGTACCCCTTGACCAGAGGCACCATGAATTCGTAGAACAAGGCATTTTGTTTGCGCACTTCTGCATCTGGGTGGTGATGTGCCGCATCGTAGGCCGCTGCAGCAACCGTGGCCAAAGCGCGGCAGCCTTCAGTGGTGGCGCGCATGGTCATGAGCATGCGTTTGACATCGGGGTGATGAATGATGGGAGCCGATGTGTTCATGCTGCCATCGACCGGACGGCTTTGCACACGGTCTTTGGCGTACTGAACGGCTTTTTGATAGGCACGCTCTGCAATGGCAACACCCTGAACGCCAACAGCATAACGCGCAGCGTTCATCATGATGAACATGTATTCAAGGCCACGGTTTTCCTCGCCTACCAAATAGCCGATGGCGCCGCCGTGATCGCCATACTGAAGCACAGCGGTAGGGCTGGCCTTGATGCCCATCTTGTGTTCAATGCTGACACAGTGAACATCGTTGCGAGCGCCGAGGCTGCCATCCGCATTGACCATGAACTTGGGCACGACAAACAAGCTGATGCCCTTCACGCCTTCAGGCGCGCCTTGCACTCGGGCCAACACCAAGTGCACGATGTTGTCAGCCATGTCGTGCTCACCATAGGTGATGTAAATTTTTGTGCCAAAAACTTTGAAGGTGCCATCGGGCAAAGGCTCAGCGCGCGTGCGCACCAAAGCCAAATCGGAACCGGCTTGGGGCTCCGTCAAATTCATGGTGCCCGTCCACTCACCCGAAATTAACTTCTCCAAGTAAATATTTTTCAATTCGTCGGATCCAGCCGTTAGCAAAGCTTCAATGGCGCCATCTGTTAGCAACGGACAGAGGGCAAAACTCATGTTGGCCGAGTTGAGCATTTCACCGCAAGCTGCGCCAATGGTTTTAGGCAAACCTTGTCCGCCAAATTCGGTGGGATGCTGCAAACCTTGCCAGCCGCCTTCACCGTATTGCTTGAATGCTTCTTTAAAACCTGGTGTGGTCTTGACCTGACCATTTGAAAAGGCAGATGGATTTTTATCGCCCTCCCAATTCAAAGGTGCAAGCACATCTTGGTTCAACTTGGCGCACTCTTGCAACACAGCTTGTGCAGTTTCTAAACCCGCATCTTCAAAACCGGGCATTTGCGCCACTTGGTCAATTTGGGCCAAGTGTTCAATGTTGAAAAGCATGTCTTTTAAAGGGGCAACGTAACTCATCTGTATCTCCAAACAAAAGAAAGGCACCTCAGAGGATGCCCTTCAAACTCACATTCAAATTCAATCAAGCGCTTCAAAGAGCATTCACCAATTCAGGGACCGCCACAAACAGATCGGCTTCCAAACCATAATCAGCCACACTGAAGATGGGTGCTTCAGCATCCTTGTTGATGGCCACAATGACCTTGCTGTCTTTCATGCCGGCCAAGTGCTGAATGGCACCTGAAATTCCGCAGGCCACATACAACTGAGGCGCCACAATTTTGCCGGTTTGACCCACTTGCCAATCGTTGGGCGCGTATCCTGCATCCACCGCTGCACGGCTGGCACCCATGGCAGCTCCCAACTTGTCAGCCAAAGGGGTAATGACTTCGGCAAATTTCTCCGCGCTACCCAACGCACGGCCACCCGACACAATGATCTTGGCTGCTGTCAGTTCAGGCCGATCGTTTTTGGCAATTTCGCTGCCCTTGAAGGTGCTTTTGCCGCTGTCAGTGATGACCGCAATGTTTTCAACGCTGGCCGAACCACCCGTCCTTGCAGCCGCATCGAAACCAGTTGTGCGAACTGTTAACACCTTGATCGCATCTTTGCTTTGCACGGTCGCGATGGCATTGCCTGCGTAAATAGGCCGCTCAAATGTATCGGCAGACAGAACCAGGGTTACATCGCTTAATTGAGCAACATCCAACTTGGCTGCTACGCGGGGCGATACGTTTTTGCCACCAGCAGTGGCTGGAAACAAGATGTGGGTGTAGTTAGCAGCGATGGCCAAAACTTGGGCGGCCACATTTTCTGCCAAGGCATGCGCGAAAACTTCGGAGTCAGCGTGGATGACTTTGGACACACCTGCAATTTGAGATGCGTCTTGCGCAGCCGCACTGGCGTTGTGACCTGCTACCAATACATGCACATCACCACCGCAAGCCACTGCTGCTGTGATGGTGTTGAGGGTTGCACCTTTGATCGATGCGTTGTCGTGTTCTGCAATCACTAAAGCGCTCATGAGATTACCTTTGATACATTCTTTAATTTATCAACCAAAGTAGCGACGTCAGGTACTTTGATACCCGCAGAGCGTTTGGGTGGTTCGGACACTTTCAAGGTGGTGATGCGAGGTGACACATCGACACCCCAATCTTCAGGCTTGAAAATGTCGAGTTGTTTTTTCTTGGCCTTCATGATGTTGGGCAATGTCACATAACGTGGCTCATTCAAACGCAAGTCTGTGGTGATGACAGCGGGCATGGCGATTGACAAAATTTCGAGACCGCCATCGATCTCGCGCGTGACTTGTGCTTTGCCGTCCACCACTTCAACTTTGGATGCAAAGGTGGCTTGTGGCAATTCTGCCAATGCGGCCAGCATTTGACCCGTTTGGTTGCAATCATCGTCAATGGCTTGTTTGCCCAAGATGATCAAGCCCGGCTGCTCTTTGTCAACCAAGGCTTTGAGTAATTTGGCCACAGCCAATGGCTGTAACTCTTGATTGGTTTCAACCAAGATAGCGCGATCAGCACCAATGGCCATGGCGGTGCGCAGTGTTTCTTGACATTGCGTCACACCGCAAGATACGGCGATCACTTCAGTGGCAAAGCCCTTCTCTTTCAAACGAACGGCTTCTTCCACTGCAATTTCATCAAAGGGGTTCATGCTCATTTTGACGTTGGCAATATCGACGCCTGTGCCGTCCGATTTGACGCGCACCTTGACGTTGTAGTCAACAACCCGCTTAACGGGAACAAGAATTTTCATGAAATCTCTCCATTGATATCAAAACCCAAGCGCCTGACAAGGCCACATTCAATTGACGTTACGTAAACGTCAATTGTGCATCAAAAATTGATTTTCTAGACCTCGGATCCGACAAAAAAGCACGATCGTTCGTATTTTAGACCAGTTTATTAAAACCACATTGATCATATGCTGATCGTACCCTCGGGAATTCACCAACCAATCGGTAGGTTAATTAAGGTTAAGATTTAACAGCTGATTAATCGGCTTCACGATTATATTTTTAACCATTTATTGGAGCACTCGGATGAACAAAACTTTGTTGGCCATTACAGCCGCAACCCTCGTCGGCTTCAGCGGCTTGGCTCAAGCACAAACAGTTTTAACCGCATCAAGCTGGGTACCCCCCACGCACGGTCTGTCAATGTCTCAAAAAGAATGGTGTGATGACCTAGCGACCAAAACCTCAAATCGCGTTCGTTGCAACATCCTTCCCCGTGCAGTCACCCCACCGCCAGGCACTTTTGACGCGGTTAGAAACGGCTTGGTTGATGTTTCATTCACCGTGCACGGTTACACGCCTGGTCGATTTGTGATGACACAAATGGCCGAATTTCCCTTCCTGGGTGACCGTGCAGAGCCCTTGTCTGTGGCTTTTAACCGCGTTGCCAGTAAATACCCAGAATTCGCAGCCGAACACCAAGGCGTTAAAGTTTTGGGTTATTTCACCCATGGCCCCGGCATCGTTTTCAACACCAAGAAACCCATCACCCGCGTTGAAGACCTCCCTGGTCTTAAATTCCGAGTGGGCGGTGGCATGGTCAATGAAATCTCCAAAACGCTGGACATGAACGTTACGCTCAAACCTGCGCCAGAATCTTATGAATTGTTGTCTAGCGGTGTAATGGATGGAACCTTGTTCCCCGCGGAGTCGACTGACTCGTTCAAAATTGACAAGATCATTAAACACGCCACTCAGTTCCCTGGTGGTCTCTACAACACCAGTTTCGTCTTCATGATGAATCCAGCCAAATACAACAGCCTTTCGGCTGAAGACAAAAAAATTGTGGACGAATTGTCTGGCGAAGCCGTGGCAAGTCGCTTTGGCAAAGCCTGGGACCGCGTGGACGATCAGGCCTTAGTGAACATGCAAAAAAATGGCGTTAAAGTCATCAAAGCCGACAACTTCTTCGTGCGAGACGTCAATGCACGCACCACCAAGTTGGAGCGTGACTGGGCACAAGCTGCCAGAGCAAAAGGCCTGAAAGACCCTTCTGGCACATTGTCTGAATTTCGCTCGGAAATCGCCAAGCTGCAAAAGCAAAAGTAATCTGAGTTTTCCTTGGGTGTCACCTTAGGAAAATGAAGCGTACCAGCGGTATTTGCCCCTTCAGCAAATACCGCTTTTTTAATGGATAAACAGTTGAAAAAGATACTTGAAATTCTGTGCGGCACACTTGCTGGTGCTGCCCTCTTTGCCATCATGGTGCTTACATTTTTTGATGTCTCTGGCCGAAAATTCCTGTCGCAATCTATCACTGGCTCTTTGGAGTTGACCGAATTGTTGATGGTCGTGGTCATTTTTGCGGCTCTCCCTTTGGTCTCTCTCAAAGGTGAACATGTGGTATTCGACTCCTTGGATGGATTGATGCCCAGATGGGTGCGAAAAATTCAACAGGGCCTGATTCACATTGTCAGCGCGGCTTTGCTGTTTGGCTTGGCTTATTTGATGTGGCAAACAGGCGGTGAATTTGCGGCCACAGGCGAAACCACAGCGCAACTCAAAATCACCAAAGCGCCGTTTATTCAAGGCATGGGCTTGTTATGTGGTTTGGCCGGATTGGTGCATCTGACAAAAGCTTTTTTATTCAAGGATGACAATGCCTCTGAAGGAGGCATGTTGTGACGGAAGCATTGCTTGGATTCTTGGCAATCTTCCTATTGGCTCTCATGCGCATGCCATTGGCTTTTTCTATGGGCCTGGTCGGAATAGTTGGTATCGGTTTAACACGTGGCTGGTTACCGGCCTTGGCCAGTACCGCGCAAGTGGTTCACGAAACAGGATTTGCTTACACCCTGTCGGTTATTCCACTGTTCATCTTGATGGGCAATTTTGTAGCACGCGCCGGTTTGGCACATGAGCTTTTTCATGCGGCATACACCTTCATTGGACACCGCAAGGGCGGTCTGGCGCATGCCACCATTGTGGCTTGCGCAGGATTTGGCGCTATTTGCGGCTCATCCATTGCCACAGCTGCCACCATGGGCAAAGTGGCTTACCCCTCGATGAAAAAACTGGGCTACAGCGACGCCATGTCCACGGGGGTGATCGCAGCAGGTGGCACTTTGGGCATCATGATCCCACCCTCCACCATTCTCGTCATCTACGGCATCATCACAGAAACCCACATTGGTAAATTGTTTGCTGCAGGTGTTCTGCCGGGCATTTTGACCGCGTGTCTCATGATGTTGGCCGTCGTCGTGATGACTTGGCACGATCCAGAGCACGCGCCACCGGGTGAGAAATTCAGCTGGTCACAACGCTTACAAGCTGTGCGTGGTATCTGGGGTGTTTTGGTTTTGGTGGTGCTGGTATTGGGGGGCATTTATGGTGGTTTCTTCACCGCCACAGAGGGCGCGGGCATGGGAGCAACTGGTGCCTTCCTATTTGCACTGGCCCGCAAAGCCCTGAGCTGGAAGTTGCTCTTGGAGGTTCTGGTCGAATCTGCTCGAACCACGGCCATGTTGTTTACCTTGCTGATTGCCGCCACGATTTTTGCCAATTTCGTCAACTACACCAGCTTGCCATTTGAGCTCAAAGACTGGATCACCAACTTAGGTCTGTCTCCGATCATGATCGTCGCGGGCATGATGTTGATTTATGTTGTTCTGGGCACCGTCATGGAAGAATTGACCATGGTTCTGCTCACCATCCCATTGTTTTTCCCCATTGTTGTGCAATTAGGTTTTGACCCCGTCTGGTTTGGCGTCCTGATCGTGATGGTGATTCAAATCGGGCTGATTTCTCCGCCCGTTGGCATGAATCTTTTTGTGCTGAACGCCTTGTTGCCCCACGTCGGCCTTGGCGCTATATTTCGTGGCGTATGGCCTATGGTGTTGGTGCTGATCATCACGCTGGGCATTTTGCTGGCCTTCCCAGGCATCAGCCTGTGGTTACCTTCCATGATGGATTGAACATGTTAGACCCTCAAGCCCAAGCTCTGATGCAGCTCATGATTGACAAAGGTGTTCCGCCTGTGCACACCATGACACCCGAGGAAGCTCGAGCGTCTTACAGGTCTAGGCGCGCTTTCACACAACCCGATGCGCCCGAAGTGTTCAAGGTGGAAGACAAGCTTGTGTCTGCCAACGGCGTGAGTGTGGCTGTGCGTGTTTACCACCCTCATGCCGCCCCATCACATTCAACGCTGCCCGGCTTGGTGTACCTGCATGGCGGCGGCTGGACCATTGGCGACCTCGACACACACGATGTGTTGTGCAGAAGTCTTTGCCTACAAGCCGGTATTGTGGTGGTCGCTGTGGACTACCGCATGGGACCTGAGCACAAGTTTCCTGCAGCCTACGATGACTCTGTGGCGGCGTTCAACTGGACAGTTGCGCATGCCGCCAGCTTGGGCATTGATGCTTCGCGCATCGCCATTGGTGGCGATAGCGCAGGTGGCAATTTAGCAGCAGCAGCTTGCTTGGGTTTGCGCGGCCAAAGCGTGCAACCTGCCTTTCAATTGCTCATTTACCCCGCCACGATCATGTGGCAAGACACCACGTCCTATCACGCCAATGGCAAAGGCTACATGCTCACCAAAGAGTCCATTGCCTACTACACCGAAAATTATTTGCGCAACCGCGAAGACGCCAAAGACTGGCGCGCCTCGCCTCAGTTGGCCGACAGTCATGCAGGACTGCCTCCCGCTTTTGTCATGACTGCTGGCTTCGATCCTTTGCGCGATGAAGGATTGATGTATGCCGACGCATTGTCCAAAGCCGGCGTCTCTTCGCAATACATTTGTTTTGAACGTCAAATTCATGGCTTCATCACCATGGGCCGCGTCATGCAAGAGGCCAACACAGCGGTCAGTGTGTGCGCATCGGCATTGAAGGCTAACTTGCACCGGTAAAAGCAGTGTGCAAACTTAAGCAGTGATTGAGCGCCTTCATGAAGCGCAGTGTCAGGGCAACCTGCGGGTGTGAACCACTCGCTGAGGGTATGGAATTTCAATGCCCTTTGCCTGTAGCAGTTGCAATATTTGAATGTTAATTTCTGACTTCAAAGTCAACAAACCAGCCTGTTGTTCATCGACCCAATAATGGGCGCCGAACTCTAAGCCATCAGCGCCAAAATTGGTGAGTGTGACAAATGGCAAAGGATCTTTCAAGACTTTGTTTTGCGTCTCGCAGGCCTGCATCAAAAGTTGCATCACCTCATCGACATCGGTGCCGTAAGCCACCGTGACTTGGGTGGACTGCAAGATGCGCGAATCGGCTAAAGACAAATTTTCAACGCGGCTGTTAATCAGCATTTCGTTGGGCACGATGGATTCACGCCCAGTCAATGATCGAATGACGGTGTAACGCGCTTTGATATCAGAGATGCGTCCTTCAAAGCCATCCACTTTGACACTGTCGCCAATGCGCATGCTGCGCTCGGCCAAGATCACGAACCCACTGACGTAATTGGCGGCCAACTTTTGCAAACCAAAACCGATACCAACGCCTACCGCACCTCCCAATACAGAAAGCGCCGTGAGGTCAATGCCGACCGCCGACAAGGACAACATCAAGCCCACAAACAACAGCAAAGACGTGATGGCATTGCTCACAGCTTTGCGCAGAGACAGTTCATTGCCTGAAGATGATTTGAGCAGTTTGGCTTCGATGGCCGATGACACCCAAAGGGTTAGCAACATGACCAAGCCAGCAGTTAAGCCCCCTTCAATGAGCGTTCTGACGGACACATTTGAAGCGCCAATCTTCCACTTCATTTGATCTAACTCTTCGAGTACCAATGGCAACAAACCAGTCAACCAAAGCACAACTGCAGCCCATGCCAACCATGAAAGACTTCTTTCAAGGGGCCTTACCCATTCTGCAGATTTGAAGGTCACTTGAAGAACCTTCACACCCAATCGGATGATCACCAAAGAAAAACAGACAGGCACCAGGAAATCAAAAATCCAGAGGGCTTGTAATTTCGCCAAAACTGCCCGCGTGATGAAAACCAAGACTAACAAAAGCGTCGGAAACAGCACACCATCAAACAGACGCCGGCCCAACAGAACTGACAAATCCCAATGCGGCGTTGCACGGCGAACACCCCATGCTAGAAACCAAGTCATGGCAATGCAAGCCAAGAACAGCAAGAGCTCTTGGCCAGCTTGTTGCGGGTTCAGATGTGACCACCAAAAAACGGGGTTGTTCATCATGCTAGGCGCAGTGGTCAAAGTTGAATTCCTTGAAAATTTTCAAACGTCGGCCAAGACACGAAGGTGCGCTTCAACACTGCGAGACAAGGCACTGAGGTTGTAGCCACCTTCTAAGCAACTCACAATGCGGCCTTTGGCATATTTGTGCGCCATGTCTTTGATGCGCTGAGTCATCCACACATAGTCTTGTTCGACCAAGCCCAACTGCCCCAAATCGTCTTCCCGATGCGCGTCAAATCCTGCACTGATCAAAATAAGTTCAGGTCGATGGGCTTCTAAGCGTGGTATCCACATCATCTCGATTAACTCCCGAATGTCCATGCCCTTGGTGTAAGCAGGTACAGGCAAATTGACCAAGTTAGCGTCGTGCTTGAGTGCGCCGCCCTCAGGGTAAAACGGATGCTGAAAAAAGCTGACCATCAAAATACGTTCATCACCCGCCACAATGTCTTCGGTGCCATTGCCATGGTGCACATCAAAATCAACAATGGCCACACGCTTGAGGCCGTGGCGCTCAAGTGCGTATTTAGCCGCAATGGCGACATTGTTGAAAAAACAAAAACCCATGGCCTTGTCACGACAGGCATGGTGACCAGGCGGGCGAATGGCGCAGAAAGCATTTTCCAATTCACCCGCAATGACCGCATCGGTGGCATCCAAAGCCGCGCCAGCCGAGCGCAAGGCAGCTTTCCATGTATGCGCATTCATGGAGGTGTCTGGATCAAGCGCAGTGTGCGAAGGACCGCCCGCCTGCATGTCTTCGGCCAATGCGTCGCTCAAGCCTCTGAGGGAAGCCACATACATGCGGCCGTGGGCCAGTTCAATGTCTGCCAAAGAGGCTGGCGATGGCTCTCTGCGATCTAAGGCGTGATCTAGCCCCGTAATGAGCAAGCGATCTTCAATGGCGTCTAGGCGCTGGGGACACTCAGGATGTCCCTCGCCCATCTCGTGCAAGCGACAATCAGAGTGCGTGAAATAGCCAGTAGCGCCCATGGGTATTTTAAAAAAAAGAGGGACAAAATGTGAAGCGCTCAGCTTATCACGACACCTGCACCCATTTCAAAGGCTAAACTCAAGGCATGAGAATTTTGACTTTGATATTGATCAGTTTGGGGCTGTGTATATCAGCAGGCACACAAGCCGCCGAAAGTGCCAAAAAATCAAAATCAAAAAATAAATCTTCCGTGCCTGCTGCGGGTGCATCCTATGCCAAAAGGCCCGATGCCACGGCATGGGCTGAGCGTATGGCTCAGGAAAATCAGCTAGACCCCAAGTGGGTCAAAGCGCAATTGGCACAAGCCAAGCTGATTCCCAGCATTCCAAAGCTAATCTTGCCTCCAGCCCAGGTCAGTCAAAAAAATTGGGCGGCCTATCGAGCCCGTTTCATCGAACCCAAACGCATTCAATCTGGCCTTCAGTTTTGGCAGCGTCACCAAAACTTGCTCCATCAAGCCGAGCAAACCTATGGTGTACCGCAATGGCTCATTGTGGGCGTCATTGGTGTAGAGACTTTTTATGGACAGCACACTGGCAACTTCAGAGTCTTAGACGCGTTGAGCACCCTGACATTTGACTTCCCCAAGGAGCACCCAAGAGCCATAGAGCGCCAGGCCTTTTTCTCCAAAGAACTGGCGCAGTTTTTGGTGATGGCTTCGAAAGAAAAAATCAATCCGACCCAACTCAAAGGCAGCTATGCGGGGGCCATGGGACTGCCACAATTTATGCCATCAAGTTGGGCCAACTTTGCAGTCGATTTTGATGGCGACAAACACATTGATTTGTTCAACAACCCTGCCGATGTCATTGGCTCTGTGGCCAATTACTTCAAAGCTTTTCAATGGCAGACTGACATGCCCACACACTACCCCGTCACATTTAACAAAGATCAACTCGATATGGATGCCCTGATGGCCCCGGACATCTTGCCAACTTTCAACGTCAACAGCTTTCAAGCAAAAGGTGCTGTGATAGAAGGCGATGCCTTGTTACACAAGGGGTCATTGGCGTTGATTGAGTTACTCAATGGCAACGACCCACCCAGCTATGTGGCGGGCACAGAAAATTTCTACGCCATCACACGCTACAACTGGAGCAGCTATTACGCGATGGCGGTCATTGAGCTTGGGCAGGCTGTAGCGCGAGAAATGCCAAGCAAACCCTGAGAGCGTTCACGCATGAACCCTTTGAACCCCAAAAAACTGCTGCTGACCAAGTGGACTGCGGTCAAACCCATCGCCAAACAAAAGCACTTTTTAGTGAGCCGTGTGATTCAACCTGAACAGCCGACCGATCCGATTCAAGATGTGGAGATCGAGGCAGTGTTCTCCAAGGCCACGCAAATCATTGCGTGGCGAGAGCTGCAAAACGACAGTGTTTGGCGGCAGGGTTGGGTTTGATCAGGAGTCAGCCTTGAAGCCCAAGGCTGTCACCAAACGCTTTGCCATCTCTGAATCTTCTGCAAGACGGCGCGTGTGCTCAGCCGAGGTACTAGCCTCCAGGTTGGCGGCTAACGGCGTCACAAAGTCTCGAACGTCTTGCTGGCCCATGGCCTGGCGCAGCGCTGTATTCAGGTTTTGCCTGACAGCTTCGCTGATGCCCGCGGGTGCAAAGAATCCAAACCATTCGCGAACCATCAATTCACCAAAGCCTTGTTCGCGGAAAGTGGCGACATCGGGGGTGAAAATGGCACGATCGGGGCCAGAAGTGGCCAGAATTCGAATCTTGCCGGATTTGTGATGCTGCACCCAATCGCCCAGAGGCGAAGACATGCCTGCAAGCTGCCCACCCATCACCTGGGGAATAGCAGGGCCAGAGCCTGCAAAAGGAACATTGGTTATTTGAAAACCGCCCAACATGGCCAATCGGCCTGCGAGCAAATGTGGCATGGAGCCAGCTGCAGGGTTGCCAATGCTGGCTTTACCTGGGTTGGCCTTGGCCCATTCGACAAAGTCTTTGATGTTCTTCACTGAATCTGGAACAGCAGGCCCCACGACAAAAGCGTGGTCAGTAGAGTGCCCAATACCGATAGGGGCGACATCGGATTGCGTGTAACTCAGTCGGCTGTAGGAATGCGGATAAATGGTCAGCATGGATGCGGGCGAATACAAAATGTGGGCCCCATCAGCTGCCGCAGACTTGAGGGTGGTCACGCCGATCTGCCCACCGGCGCCGGGTTTGTTGTCCACAATGACGTTGTTGGCGTAAGTACCGCGCATCTTCTCAGCAATTCGGCGAGAAAAAGCATCGGTCGTGCCCCCTGGTGGGAAACCCACAATGATGCGCAGATTTTCTAAGCGAGTTTGTGCAAAGTTGGGCAGATGGGTGAAGCCCAAGACACTGGCTAAGGCACCTTGCATCAATTGGCGACGGTTTGTCATGGGGTGAGATTCCTTGATTTTGTGAATGAATGTAAAAAAGCGGGATTGAATCACATCAAATAAGAAATTTACAGAGGGTATTTACTAGGCGCAAAACGCCGTAGCAGCTCAACGCCTTTGCCCTACTCGCAACAACTCGCTAATCAGAGCCTGCGTTTTCAATGCCTCTGCGCCGCTCACACGCGGTGCACGCTTTTCAAAGATGGCTTGCATGAAATCAGTGATGAGTTCACGGTGTGGTTCATGCGAAAAGTCCATAGGGTTGACGCCACTTCCAGTGCCACCCTCGCTGCTAATGGTCACAGGCGCTCCCTCCAAAAAGTGAACCTGCAGGTTGCCCCCAGTCAAGCGGGCACTGCCCAGCGTGCCGATGATTTCAATCGTTTCTGGAAAACCTGGGTACATGGCGGTGGTGGCCATCAAGTCACCGGGCGCGCCATTGCCTAAGACCAGCAGTGCACTGACATAGTCTTCTGTCTCCATCTGATGCAATCGTGTTTGGCGAACTACCGCAGACTTAACCGACTGAATACCTACCAGTGCGCGGAACAAGTCCAATGTGTGAATGGCTTGCGTTAGTAACACGCCCCCACCATCACGAGCAAGCGTGCCTCTGCCTGGCTCGTTGTAATACGCTTGTGAACGCCACCAAGGCACTCGAATGGATGCAGCCTGTACCTCACCCAAGCGGCCATCAATCAGCAACTTTTGCAAAACTTGCGAAGCTTCACGGAAGCGATGTTGCAGAACCACCCCCAGTTGAAGACCGGACTGGGCTGCCAATTCAACCAATTGGGTAGACCTCTCCAAATTAAGCTCAAGAGGCTTTTCTAGCAAGACGTGCTTTCCAGCGGCAAAGCAACGCTGACAAATATCCAGATGTGTAGACGCAGGCGTGGCAACAATGACAGCCTGAACCTCAGGGTCTTGCAAAATGAGTTCAAGCGAGTCAGTCAAATGGACTGGCCCCGTGTAAGCTTGAATTCGATCGGCACGTGGTTGCCGGGTAAACGCATATCGCAATTCAACGCGGTCTTTAAGATCTTCCAAGCTGCGAAGGTGCGGCAAAGCGCCAGAGCCCAAACCCACCAGCGCTATGACCATTTTGGATGTCATGTCAGCTTGCCGTACCAATTTTGACCTGGTTAATTTGCGCCTGCGCTTTGACCAGTGAAGGCACCAATTCTTGTCCATAACCCAGCGCGCAAGCGGTTATCAAACTTTGGTGCACGCTTGTGCCAACCAGCGACGGTGCTTTCACACTTTCAGTCAGATGGACGTAGTAACGCAAATCTTTTGACGCGTTGTTCAACTCGAACTTCAAACCGGTGTAGTCACCCTCAAGCGTTTTGGCCATGGCCTGGAATAAACCAGAATTGACAGCACCTGCCGACACCACGCGAACCAATTGGCTCACATCAATACCTGCTTTGGCACCTACCGCGAAGGCTTCAGCCGCAGCGGTGGTAATGGCTTGACCCAGAAAGTTGTTCAACAGCTTGATGACATGGGCCGCGCCAGTTTCACCGACGTGAAAAATATTTTCACAATAAGCCTGGAAGACGGGCTCAAGCTGCGCAAAAACTGCAGGGGAAGCGCCCACCATGGTGTTAAGTCGACCTTCCTCAGCCTCGACAGGCGATCGCGCTAATGGCGCGTCAACCAAAGTCATGCCAGCTTCATTGCAGCGGGCAGCCAGTCGGCGTGTTGAATCGGGTTCGCTCGTTGAGGCGTCCACAACCACAAGCCCTGCACGAGCTTTGCTCAAAATTCCTTGCGGGCCTTCAAGGGCAGCTTCGACCTGAGGTGTGCCGGTGACACAAATGATGACCGCATCACATGGAGACAAATCGGCGTGACAGCCCACAAGCTTTGCCCCTGCGGCGATTAGATCCTTCAATGGCTGTTGCTTAGAGTGCGCAGTCAAAGAAACTTGGAAACCTTTGGCCAGCAAATTCTTGGCAATGCCGTGCCCCATCAAACCTGATGCGCCAATAAATCCGATGTGCTTCATGTTTTGCTTTCTTGTGTTAATTTAAAAATTTGGAGGCCTGATTCGTTCGGAAGCAATGGTTTACCCCAAGAGCATTTAGATGACTTTAACCTAAAGTTTAAGGAGCAACCACTACTCGGTGTTGTGATCAAAACTTATCAGGAGACATGGACATGAAATTTTTGAAGCCTCTGCTTGGCGTGGTTTTTTCTTCGGTCATGGCTTTAAGCGCCTACGCGCAGCAAGCCCCTATTACGCTCCACGGCGCGTCCCAATTTGGTGACGACCACGCTTTTACCAAAGCCATGGTTAAATTTGAAGAATTGGTCAAAAAATACTATGGCAAGCCGGTCAATTTTGTACTGCACAAAAACAGTGAATTGGGTCTCGAAAAAGATTACTTCGCATACATGAACCAAGGCAAAGCCGTTGATTACGCCATTGTTTCGCCTGCCCACATGTCTACTTTTTCTAAAGCAGCACCTTTCATCGACGCGCCCTTTTTGTTCAGTGACCTGGCTCACTGGAACAAAGTGCTTGACCAAGACTTGCTCAAGCCGATTGCCGATGAAGTCGAGCAAAAAGCCGAAGTTCGTTTGATTGGCTATGCAGGCGGCGGTGTTCGCAATATTTTCTCCAACAAAGCTGCCGGCAATTTGACCGATCTCAAAAATCTGAAAGTACGCGTTCAAGGCGCACCCATCTGGAGCCGCACCTTCACCGCTGTGGGCATGGCGCCCACCGTCATTGCTTACAACGAGGTCTATAACGCCATCCAAAACGGCGTGATCAATGCCGGAGAAAATGAAGCGGCAGGTGTTGAAGCCATGAAGTTTTACGAAGTGGCCCCTAGCATCTTGATGACACGCCATGCAATTACCATTCGCCCACTTTGCTTTTCAGTCAAGACTCTGAAGAAATTACCTGCTGATTTACAAGCTGCCATCATCAAGGCTGGTAAAGAAGCTGGTGCCTATGGTCGTCAAATTGAGTCCTCTGAAGATCAGGCCAAACTAGACAAATACGCCAAAGAAGGTAAATTAAAACAAGTGCCTTTTACACAGCGTGCTGAGATGCAAAAATTGGTTGATCCCGTCATGGCTGCCTACGCCAAAGAAGTGGGTGCCGATGCAATCTTCGCCAAAATCAACAGTTTGAAATAAAACTGAATGAGGCAGAACGGGCAACCTCGGGTTGCCCGTTGTTTTTAAATCTCTGGAATGCCAATGCAAAAAATTCTTTCTTTGATCGATAGACTGCTTCATTTTTTGCTTATCACGACCGTTTTGCTTCTGATCATTCCGGTCAGCCTACAAATCTTTTCCCGATTTACCGAATTGATTCCACGCTACATGTGGACCGAAGAGATGAGTCGGTTCTTTTTTGTTTGGCTCATCATGCTCGGCGCTACATTGGGGGTGCGCGAACGTCTTCACTTTGATGTCGATTTTTTGCCAAAGCTTTCACCTCGCGCAACCCATGTGCTTCTGCGACTAAGCCAAACAGCCATGTTGGTTTTTTCAGTCGTCATTCTCTACTGGGGCATTGAGTTCACAAAGTTTGGCTGGAATCAAACTTCCGAATTGGCAGAGATGCCCATGTGGTGGATCTTCATTGCATGGCCTATTGCCGGTTTTTTGTGGATTGTTTTTATGCTGGATCACATCTTCAATTCGAGTGACATCAGCGAAAGTTCTAACCAGGGGTCTGTGATTTGAGCGCTTCACTTTTATCGCCTTCAATGGCGGCACTTGTTCTCTTTGGTGGTTTCTTTTTACTGTTGGCAATTCGAGTTCCTGTCGCCTTTGCACTCGGACTGGCCGCTTTGCCCATTCTCATTTTGGAGCCACGTTTGTCTCCCATGGTCTTGTTCAATGAAATGTTCAAGTCATACAACTCGTTCATTTTGTTGGCGGTGCCCTTCTTTCTGCTAACGGCCAATTTGATGAACAGTGGCGGCATCACAGACCGATTAATGCGCCTATCGCGCGCCTTGGTGGGCCACTTTCCTGGTGGGCTTGCACAGATCAATGTGATCTTGTCGGTTTTCTTTGCAGGCATCTCTGGCTCATCTACTGCAGATGCGGCCAGCCAGGGCAAGCTCTTCATTGAGGCACAGGTGAAAGAAGGCTACGACTTGTCTTTCTCGATCGCCATCACCGCAGTGACTGCCGTGCTTGCCGTCATCATTCCGCCATCAATCTTGATGGTGGTCTGGGGTGGGGTTATTTCTACGTCCATCGGCGCCATGTATTTGGCTGGCATTGTGCCTGGTTTGTTGATTGGACTGGCCCAAATGGCCACGGTCCATGCCTATGCCAAAAAACGCAACTATCCAGTCTACCCTCGCGCCAATTTAACTGAAATGTACAAGGCTGCCATTGTGTCCATCCCGGCCATGATGACACCCGTCATCATTGTCGGCGGCATTTTGGTAGGGCTTTTCACAGCCACAGAATCTGCGGCTGTAGCGGTCTTGTATGCGGCTGTTTTGTCCATGCTTTTTTACCGCGAAATGAATTGGAAAAGTTTCATTGCAGCCATTGTGGACACTGGCAAACTCAGTTCGGTCGCATTATTTTGCGTCGGTACCGCATCGGTCTTTGGCTGGCTGTTGGCCTATTACCAAATTCCTAAAGCACTGCTGGCTAACGTGACAGAATGGGAGCTTGGCGTTATTGGTGTCGGCTTATTGATTGCTGGCGCGTTTTTGGTTGTGGGCTGCTTCTTAGATGCCATACCCGCCATCATCATTGTTGGAACCACTTTACAGCCATTGGCTGAATCTGTGGGTATGCACCCCGTACACTTTGCCATTGTTGGCATTGTGTCTTTGGCATTTGGACTCGTCACACCGCCCTATGGCATGTGCCTCATGATATCGTGTGCCGTTGCCAAAGTACCCATCAGCTTTGCCATCAAAGACACCATGATCATGCTGATTCCCATGTTGGTCGTTCTGATGGCCATCATTGTTTTTCCAGACATCGTGCTGTTTTTGCCGCGATTTTTCTCACCCGAACTGATTAAGTAATTCGAATCATTGCATGCTTGCAACTTTGCAATCGGCTAATCGGCACCCCTTGGTTCTACACTTCTAGGTTTATGCCAATAGCGCCGACGAATTTCTCGTTCGCAATGCAATTGCTCAGGCTTGTCACTTTGCCAATGGGCAGCACCACACTCTGAGGATATCGACAAGGGAACACCCAGAGATTCGTAGCGCTGAACAACACGAGGTGCAGGGTGGCCATATCGATTTCGATAACCCGCCTGAACCACTGCCCATTGCGGCATCAGGGCTTCAATGAAACCATGTGTTGAAGATGTTTGGCTACCGTGGTGCGGCACCAACAAAACACCAACGGGTTGCAAGGCCAAACCCTGAAGCAAAGCCAACTCTTGAGGCGCCTCGATGTCGCCGGCCAACAAGGCGCTTCCCAAGTTGCGATCAAGCGCCATTTTTGACTCAACCATTTGAATGGCATCCACCCTCAAAACACAGCTCAATCCATTGGCGCCAGCCGACTTGCTGTAATCCGAAAGTAGTGGGTGCAGCATTTCAAATTGAACGCCATCCCACTCCCATTTTTGCCCAGCGATGCAAGCCTGCACAGGGCGAATGTTCTCCAGTGGGTGGCCCACCTCAACAGAACTCCACAGATCTGCATTGGGGTGTGCACGCAACACAGCGGGTGCACCCCCCGTGTGATCTGCATCGCGGTGGCTAAGCATCACCCTGTCTAACTTCACGTCCAAGCGATTCAGCAAAGGCACCAGCACCCTTTGTCCGGCGTCTGAGGTCTCTGAGTAAATGGGCCCCGCGTCATAAAGCAGGGCATGGTTGGCCGTTCTGAGCAATACCGCATTACCTTGACCCACATCGGCAAACCACAGATCAAAATGACCAAGCTGTGGTTTAGGAACTTGCCACAGGAAGATTGGCAACATGAACAGCACACCCCAAGCGCGCAAGTTCAATGGCCATGCTTGTAATAACATCAAGCCACCCAAAATAGCCAGGACCGTTATGAAAAACGGTGGCGTTGGCAATTGCCAAACACTGCCTTGTAAACTGGCCAAGATCGTCAGCATGGCCATGAGGGGCTGAAGGGCCCAAGAAGCCACAAGCCAAAGCGGTGAGGCCAATACACCCAAAATAGCAAGTGGGGTGACGACCCAAGTGACCCATGGAATGGCCACCAAATTAGCCAACAGACCCACCCATGAAACCTGCCCAAAAAACAAAATAGCAAGCGGGGTTAAAGCCACTGTGACCACCCATTGCTCTCGCAGCAAGCCCTTCAGTGACTGAAATGCTTTTGCCATCCAAAGAAGGCCGATTGAATCAAACGTATTTTTTTGTACTGTTTTAGAGTCCTCATCCTCCAATGTTTTTAGCTCAGCATGTTTCGCTGGATCGCTGACCATCAAGACACCTACCGCCACAAAGCTCAACCAAAAACTGGCTTGAAGCAAAGCCCAAGGATCAAAAGCCACCACCACCCACAAAGCCAAACCAAGGCTCCAAAAAGTTGGCCAACGCGCACCCCGAAGTCGAAGCAAACTCAGCACCCAAAGCATGATGACGGTCCTTTGCGAGGGCAAGCCCCAGCCACTGAACAGTGCATACAGTGTGGCCAACAGGGCGCCTGCCAAGACAGCCGCATGCGGCGCTGGCCAACGCAAACAAAGACGGCTTCCACGCGCAGCAGAGAAACGCCAAAGTCCTCGCATTGCGCCGGCCATCACCCACGCGAACAAGGTAATGTGCAAACCCGAAATACTCATCAAATGCGCGACACCCGTGGCCCTGAAAAGATCCCAATCCGAAGTTTGAATGGCGGCTTGGTCACCCATGACCAATGCCGCAATCACGCCAGCCATGGACCGACTCTGTGCATCTCCCGACAACAGTTTTTGTTCAATTTCAGATCGAACATATTGCCTAGCTTGTGCGACAGGATAAAGCCATGATGTCTTGATTTTTTGAGGCGCTTCTGCGCGTTTGCCTGTCAGCACAGAGCCTGTGGCCATGACCCCTTGTTCCCAACGCCACAAAGCCTCATCAAAGCCCCCCGGATTGAGCGTGCCATGGGGCGCTTTGAGGCGCACATTGAACTGCCATGTATCCCCTGCTTTGAGTAAAGCCCAATGGCGGCCAGTCATCCAATCAACTGACTCTCTGTCGTACCAAGCAAGATCAATCCACTCCGGCACCACGACATTGCGGGATGCACTGATCTCCAAAGCAGATTGAACTTGCAACCTGAATCTCACACCGCTTGCGCTCTGCTGAGGCAAGGACGCAATGATCCCCGAAAGCATGAGTTCTTTTCCCTCTATCAAAGGATCCAGTCTGTGTTGAGCCTGCCAAAGACAACGGGCATTGACAAGCGACAAAGCCAGCCCAAACGAAATCAAAGCCCCCAAGAGACAGTTTATGAAGTGAGAGTTGTTGGCGCGCAGCAAGTATGAGAGCACGCCAACTGAGACCGCTAAACTGCCAACAGTCATGACAACAGAAAGCGACCACAGGCTGGCTTGTTGCAACTGAAGCGCCGTACCCAAAAGCCAAGCAGCCAAGCACCACGGCAGTGTCCTCACCATGTCGAGCCTTTCTTTGTGCCCACCATGGCGCAGCTTTTTCTAGTTTAAGAGGTCCAAGCCGCTATTCCGATGCAAGTGCAGTTACGTTGACTTGCAGTGCACGTTAATCAGTGTCACAGTGGAACTGCTTTAAACTTAAATCTTTAACCCATTTTTTCAATATGTCCATTTACAAACGCCTAGAAGAATTGCAAATCACTTTGCCACCTGTTGCCACACCCGCTGCAGCCTATGTCCCCTTTGTTCAAACTGGCAATTTGGTTTTTTTGAGTGGCCATATTTCTAAAAAGAACGGCCAAGCTTGGACGGGGCAATTTGGTAAGAACATTCAAACAGAAGAAGGCAAAGCTGCAGCCAGAGCGGTTGCAATCGACTTGCTGGGCACCCTGCATGCCGCTGTCGGCGACCTCAACAAGGTCAAACGCATTGTCAAGGTGATGAGCCTGGTGAATTCAACATCTGAATTCACAGAGCAACACTTGGTGACCAATGGTTGCAGTGAGTTGCTCGGACAGGTATTTGGCGATGCCGGCGTGCATGCTCGCAGTGCCTTTGGTGTTGCTCAATTGCCCATGGGTGCCTGCGTCGAGATTGAATTGATCGCCGAATTAGCCTAATTCAACAAAATTGCCACACTGCCTAT
>SXXD01000171.1 GCA_005789685.1 Burkholderiales bacterium | reverse complement strand
CTTGTTTTTCATTCGACAACAGCACGGTGTTAGGCTTGCAACATGGCCAAAGATAAAAGCATTTTCACTTGCACCGATTGCGGCGGCACCACCCCGCGCTGGTTAGGCAAGTGCCCCGCCTGCGGTGCCTGGAACACGCTCATTGAAAGCACCATCGATTCAAGCGGCAGCTCAAAAAACAGATACACCAGCCAATTTCAAGCCTTGGCCAAAACCTCCGAACTCACCAAACTGGGCGACATCGAAGCCACCGACATCGATCGCACCGCCACTGGTTTGGAAGAACTCGACCGTGCCTTAGGCGGCGGCGTGGTGGAAGGCGGCGTGGTTTTAATTGGCGGCGACCCCGGCATCGGCAAATCCACACTGCTGCTCCAAGCCCTGGATGCTTTGCAACGCAAAGGCATGAACACGCTGTACGTCACCGGTGAAGAAAGCGGCGCGCAAGTGGCGCTGCGTTCCAGACGCCTTGGCTTAGACAACAGCCAAGTTCAGGTTTTGGCTGAAATTCAATTGGAAAAAATACTGGCCACCTTGCAAACCGCGCGACCCAACATTGCAGTCATTGACTCCATTCAAACGGTTTACTCAGACCAACTCACCTCGGCCCCAGGCTCGGTGGCGCAAGTTCGCGAGTGTGCCGCCCACCTGACGCGCGCCGCTAAAGCCACCGGCACCGCCATTGTCTTGGTGGGCCACGTCACCAAAGAAGGCGCCTTGGCCGGCCCCCGAGTTTTAGAGCACATGGTCGACACTGTCTTGTACTTTGAAGGCGATACCCACAGCAGTTTCCGTTTGATTAGGGCCATCAAAAACCGCTTTGGCGCCGTCAACGAGATTGGCGTTTTTGCCATGACCGAAAAAGGCCTGAAAGGCGTTTCCAACCCCAGCGCCATCTTTTTGTCACAACACGAAGAGCCTGTGGCGGGCAGTTGCGTCATGGTCACCTTGGAGGGCACACGGCCCCTTTTGGTCGAAATTCAAGCGCTGGTCGACAGCGGCGGGCCCAGCCCGCGCAGGTTGTCTGTGGGCCTAGAAAGAGACCGTTTGGCCATGTTGTTGGCGGTCTTGCACCGCCACGCAGGGGTCGCTTGCATGGACCAAGACGTGTTCGTCAATGCGGTGGGCGGCGTTCGAATCAGTGAACCTGCCGCTGACTTGGCCGTAATGTTAGCAATCACTTCATCACTGCGTGGCAAGCCTCTGCCCAAGGGTTTCATTGCCTTTGGCGAGGTCGGCTTGGCGGGTGAAGTGCGGCCCGCACCCCGCGGCCAAGAGCGCCTCAAAGAAGCTGCCAAGTTGGGTTTTACCGTAGCTGTGGTGCCCAAAGCCAACGCGCCCAAAAAGAACGACAAAAACTTTGAAGGCCTCACCATTTATCCGGTTGACCGCATTGAAGACGCCATGAACTGTGTTCGGGGACTTTAAGATCCCGCCATGAACTTTTCAAGAATACTGATCCCGATCGGAGTGATTGCCTTTGTCGCGGGTGCCTGGCACCAGTACAAATGGCCAGGCGTGGCAGTGTCGACTGGCGCCGTTGTCATGTGGATTTTGTTGCATTTCACGCGCATGGTTACCGTCTTAAGCCGGGCCTCCAACAGGCCTGTAGGACATGTCAGCAGCGCTGTCATGCTCAATGCCAAACTCAAAAAAGGCGTCAACCTGATGCACGTCATTGCCATGACCAAGTCTTTGGGTGTGCGCTTGTCTGAAGAAAACGCCCAGCCCGAAATCTTCAAATGGACCGATTCAGGTGACTCATTTGTCATTTGCACATTCAAAGCTGGCAAGCTTCAGTCTTGGGACATGACTCGGCCCCAAGTGGCAGAAATCGAAGAATCCACTGCTTCTCCCTAAGACCCCCTTAAAGTCAAGGAAGTCAGGGAAATAAGGCCGATAAGGCTCGTAAAATAAACTCCTTGCGAAACTGGCAACAAAGGACACAACAATGAGCACCGCAACACCCTCAATGGAAGACCGTGACGGCAAAATTTGGATGGACGGCAAAATGGTCGAATGGCGCGACGCCAAGATCCACGTCTTAACCCACACCCTGCACTACGGCTGCGGCGCCTTTGAAGGTGTTCGCGCCTATAAAACCCCCAAAGGCACTGCCATTTTCCGTTTGCACGAGCACACCGACCGCCTCTTCAATAGCGCCAAAATTTTGCGCATGAAGTTGCCCTTCACCAAAGAAGAAGTCAGCGAAGCGCAAAAAGCAGTGGTGAAAGCAAACAATTTGGAAAGCGGTTACATCCGACCACTCACTTGGATTGGTTCAGAGAAATTGGGTGTCAGCCCCAAAGGCAACACCATCCACCTGATGGTGGCCGCATGGACTTGGGGCGCTTACTTGGGCGAAGAAGGCTTGAAGCGCGGCATTCGCGTCAAAACTTCCAGCTTCACGCGCCACCACGTGAACATCACCATGACGCAGGCCAAGGCGGTGAGCAACTACACCAACTCCATTCTGGCCAACATGGAAGCTGTCGATGAAGGCTACGACGAAGCGCTGTTGCTCGACCCCTCCGGCTTCGTCTCAGAGGGTGCTGGCGAAAACATTTTTGTGATCAAAGACGGTGTGATCTACACCCCCGATTTGTCGGCTGGTGCCTTGAACGGCATCACACGCAACACGGTGTTCCACATTGCCAAAGATTTAGGCTTAGAGATTGTTCAAAAGCGCATCACACGCGATGAAATTTACATCTGCGACGAAGCCTTTTTCACAGGCACTGCCGCTGAAGTCACGCCCATTCGCGAACTTGACCGCATTGAAATTGGCGCCGGCAGCCGCGGCCCCATCACTGAAAAAATTCAGACAGGTTTCTTTGACATCGTGAACGGCAAGAACCCCAAATACGCTCACTGG
>SXXD01000170.1 GCA_005789685.1 Burkholderiales bacterium | reverse complement strand
GACAGACGAAAGCAAGTTTGTGGTGGGTGAGAACGTGGCCACTACCGAAGGCGCTGTGGTTTTTGAAAATGAATATTTTCAGTTGATTGAATATAAACCGCTCACTGCCAAGGTTTACGAAAAACCATTTTTGTTGGTGCCGCCTTGCATCAACAAGTTTTACATTCTTGACCTGCAGCCCAACAACTCCTTCATTCGTTATGCGGTCAGTCAAGGTCACCGCACCTTTGTGGTCAGCTGGCGTAACCCCGATGAAAGCATGGCGCAAAAGTCGTGGGACGACTACATTGAAAATGCGGCCATCAAAGCCATTGGCCAAGTTCAGCACATCACGGGTTCCAAGCAAATCAATGCTTTGGGCTTCTGTGTAGGCGGTACCATTTTGAGCAATGCTTTGGCTGTCTTGGCAGCGCGCGGTGAAAAACCTGTCGCCAGTGCCACATTTCTGACCACGCTCATTGACTTTACCGATACAGGCATCCTAGATGTTTTCATTGATGAGAACTTTGTAAAGTTCCGTGAAATGCAAATGGGCAAGGGCGGTTTGCTCAAAGGCCAAGATTTGGCATCTACCTTCAGTTTTTTGCGCCCCAACGACTTGGTGTGGAACTATGTGGTTGGCAATTATTTGAAAGGCGAATCACCTCCGCCTTTTGACTTGCTTTACTGGAACAGCGACTCCACCAATTTGCCTGGCCCTTTTTACGCGTGGTATTTGCGCAATACCTATTTGGAAAATAAATTTGTCAACCCTGGTGCTGTTACGGTGTGTGGCGAACAAATTGACCTTGGCAAGCTAGACATGCCCGTTTACATCTATGGTTCAAGAGAAGACCACATCGTGCCCATTGGTGGTGCATATGCATCGACTCAGCACCTTCCTGGTAAAAAACGATTCGTTATGGGTGCATCGGGGCACATTGCAGGTGTGATCAATCCACCTACAGCCAATAAGCGCAGTCACTGGTTGCGTGAAGATGGCAAATTTCCTGCAACTGCAGACGAATGGATTGCAGGTGCCAAAGAGTTGCCTGGTAGTTGGTGGACCGATTGGTCTAATTGGCTACAAAAGCATGCTGGCAAGCAAATTGCAGCGCCCAAGCATTATGGAAAAGATGTCAAATTCAAAGCCATTGAAGCGGCACCAGGGCGCTACGTGAAGGCACGTGCTTAATTCGAAATTTAAATTCAGTTCGTAGATTTATAAAGGAAGACACATGGAAGACATCGTCATTGTTTCAGCTGCTCGCACAGCTGTGGGTAAGTTTGGGGGCTCATTGGCCAAAATGGCAGCGCCAGAGTTGGGCGGCATTGTCATTCGCAAAGCCATTTCGCGCGCTGGCCTTGGCATGGATCAAATTGGTGAAGTCATCATGGGCCAAGTTTTGACGGCTGGCGCAGGCCAAAACCCTGCACGTCAAGCCATGATGAAAGCCGGCGTTGCCAAAGAAACGCCTGCGCTTACCATCAACGCGGTGTGTGGCTCTGGTTTGAAAGCCGTTATGTTGGCAGCGCAGGCTGTGGCCTGGGGCGACAGCGACATTGTGGTGGCAGGCGGTCAGGAAAACATGAGCGCATCACCCCACGTTTTGATGGGCTCACGTGATGGTCAACGCATGGGTAACTGGAACATGGTTGACTCCATGATTGTCGATGGCTTGTGGGATGTGTACAACCAATATCACATGGGCATTACAGCTGAAAATGTGGCTAAGGCCAATGGCATTACACGCGACATGCAAGATGCTCTGGCATTGGGCAGTCAGCAAAAAGCCAGCGCCGCGCAAGATGCGGGCAAGTTCAAAGATGAAATTGTTGATGTGCTTATTCCTCAGCGCAAAGGCGACGCCTTGGTCTTCAATGTCGATGAATTCATCAACAAGAAAACCAATGCAGAGGCCTTGGCAGGTTTGCGCCCTGCATTTGACAAAGCTGGCTCAGTGACTGCGGGCAATGCTTCGGGCCTCAATGATGGTGCTGCCGCTGTGGTGGTCATGACGGCTAAAAAGGCTGCGGCTTTGGGCCTCAAGCCCCTGGCGCGCATTGTCTCATTTGGCACCAGCGGTTTAGACCCTGCCACTATGGGCATGGGCCCTGTGCCAGCATCGCAGAAGGCATTGCAACGTGCAGGTTGGAAAGCCAGCGATGTGGATTTGTTTGAATTGAATGAAGCCTTTGCAGCCCAAGCCTGCGCAGTCAACAAAGCATTGGACATTGATCCAATGCGTGTGAACGTCAATGGCGGCGCCATTGCCATTGGTCACCCCATTGGTGCATCTGGCTGCCGAATTTTGGTGACACTCTTGCATGAAATGCAACGTCGTGATGCAAAGAAGGGCCTTGCAGCCTTGTGCATCGGTGGCGGCATGGGCGTGTCATTGACACTAGAGCGTTAATTTTTCAGAAACTCAAATAACTCATTTACATAGGAGACAAATCCATGAGTCAAAAAGTAGCATACGTTACAGGTGGTATGGGCGGCATCGGAACCGCCATTTGCCAGCGCCTTCACAAAGAAGGTTTCAAGGTCATTGCGGGTTGCGGCCCCACACGTGACTTCACCAAGTGGTTGGACGAGCAAAAAGCATTGGGTTATACCTTCTATGCTTCCGTGGGCAACGTGGGAGATTGGAATTCAACCGTCGAAGCTTTTACAAAAACCAAAGCCGAGCATGGCACCATTGACGTGTTGGTCAACAACGCTGGCATTACCAAAGACCGCATGTTCTTGAAAATGTCGCGCGAAGATTGGGATGCAGTCATAGAAACCAACCTGAACTCCATGTTCAACGTGACCAAGCAAGTGGTTGCCGACATGGTTGAAAAAGGCTGGGGCCGCATTGTCAATATTTCATCGGTGAATGGTGCAAAAGGTCAAGCGGGCCAAACCAACTACTCTGCTGCCAAGGCAGGTATGCACGGCTTCTCTATGGCTTTGGCACAAGAGTTAGCCACCAAAGGCGTGACAGTGAATACCGTTAGCCCTGGCTATATTGGCACCGACATGGTCAAAGCCATTCGTGCCGATGTGCTGGAAAAAATTGTGGCCACAGTGCCTGTCAAGCGTTTGGGTGAGCCCAGTGAAATTGCTTCCATCATTGCTTGGTTGGCGTCTGAAGAAGGTGGTTATGCCACGGGTGCAGACTTCTCTGTGAATGGTGGCTTGCACATGGGCTAATGCCCAGCATTTTTTCCTGTGTTGACCATTTGCATGGCCGAGGCTATCAAGGACGATACCTCGGTCATGTTGCCAGGCACGATCAGTGTGGTTTTGGCATCTTGCGCCACCTTGCTGTAGGCAATGACAGCTTGCTCGGCCACTTTCAGTTGCACTGCTTGTTCACCGCCTGGTTTTTGAATGGCAGAGGCTATGCGTTCAATGGCCTGGGCCGTGGCTTCGGCTACCGCCAAAATTGAAGCGGCATCACCTTCGGCTTTGTTGATCACGGCCTGCTTCTCGCCTTCAGAGCGCGCAATGAAAGCCTCGCGTTCGCCTGTGGCAATGTTGATTTGTTCTTGACGGCGTCCTTCTGAGGCTGCAATGAGGGCACGCTTTTCACGCTCGGCTGTGATTTGCGATTGCATAGCGTGCAAAATTTCTTTGGGTGGTGTCAGGTCTTTGATTTCATAACGAAGTACTTTGACGCCCCAGTTCAAGGCTGCTTCATCGATGGCTGCAACCACTTGGGCATTGATGATGTCGCGCTCTTCGAATGTTTTGTCGAGTTCTAATTTGCCAATGACACTGCGCAAACTGGTTTGAGCCAATTGCGTGACGGCCACAATGTAATTGGATGAGCCGTAACTGGCCAGCTTGGGGTCGGTGACCTGGAAGTACAAAATGCCATCCACCTGCAGTTGTGTGTTGTCTCGGGTGATGCAAACCTGGCTGGGTACATCAAGTGGAATTTCTTTGAGGCTGTGTTTTTGAATGACGTTGTCAATGAATGGCACTACAAAATTAAGGCCTGGCGTAAGGCTTGCATGGAACTTGCCCAAGCGCTCTACCACCCATGCGTTTTGTTGAGGGACAACCTTGACGGTTTTAATAATGAACAAGACCGCAATGGCCAAGAGGACGATTGCAATTTCCATGATGTTTCTTTCTTAGAGGCTAACGTTGACTTAAACTTTATGCAGCACCAAAGTGTTGCCCTGAATATCTTGGATTTGATAAACGCCAAGTTCTTGCGGAATTCCTTCTGCACAAATAGCCGTCCAGTTGGCACCTCTGTGCTTCACCTGTGCAGTGCCATTGCTGAGCCATTCATGCACTTCCACTGTTTCACCGACATCCAAGTGCTGGGCAGAAACTTCTTCGGGATGAGACTTTAATTTTTGCAAAGAGTAAACACGCCACAAAACCACAGCGAGTCCACCGACCACCGATCCGGTGATCAGTTGTGATGAAAAACTTAGCTGAGCGTGCGCTGCGATAGCACCTGCTGAAGCGCCAATGGCGAGCATAAGCAAGTAGAAGGTGCCCGTCATCAGTTCTATGCCAACAAGTGAGCCTGCAATGAGCCACCAAATGGTTGATTCGTTCATGGATAGATTTCCCTTTGACTAACGTATCTCTGATGCCCAATCGTGCCACGTATTGGTGGTAAGTGTGGAGATTCCGTTTGTTTGAAAGGGATTGCAAGCTTCTTTTGCTCAATTCTTGTCAAGAATCAGAGGTTTAAACATTGGTGCAATTTATTTATAGTTGTCGATTGACAACCAATTGTGAATAGATTATTCTGGAGACTCACTTGAAGCGAACAAAACATCCTAAAAAATCAATCGAAAGCGCTATTCAGTTTGCTGAGTCTCAAAACTGGCGAATTCAAGTAGGGGGATCGCACGCATGGGGAAAAATGTACTGCCCATTCAATCAAGAAAATTGCAGGTGCGGAGAGTTCTGCATTACCTCAATTTGGAGTACACCCAAAAGTCATGAGAATCATGCAAATGCATTGATGCGGGTTGTTGAAAAGTGTGAGGTACGTTTGTTTAACTTGAGTCAATTGCTCAAAACAATCAAGAATAACTTAAAAAGCTAAAAATGGAATACAACTTTATTTTGAAATATCAAATTGACCATGGTGAAGATGCAGGCGACAGCATTGCAGAACGATTAGGGGGGGGTGGGTGTGACGATGCCTTGTTGGGCTTGGGACAGCCGGGCCGCATTGCCCTTAACTTTTGTCGCCAAGCAAAGTCAGCTGAAAAAGCGCTTTTATCGGCATTGTCAGATGTTAAGGCAGCACTCCCTGAAGCTGTCTTGATTGAAGCTGCACCCGATTTCGTTGGTTTATCCGATGTTGCCGATTCGGTCGGTGTGACGCGTCAAAACCTTCGCAAACTCATGTTGCAACATCATGCTAGTTTCCCTTTGCCTATCCATGAAGGCAAGGCAGTCATGTGGCATCTTTCTGACATGTTGCAATGGCTTCAGCAAAAAATGGCATACAAAGTCAGCGAAAGCGACTTGCAATTGGCAGAAGTGACCAAGCAGGTTAACCTGGCTAAGGCTTTGCCAGCTGTTAACAAGCAGCTTCTTAAAGACATGAAGCCACTGATTTATTAATTATGATCGGGGTGTGAATCAAGCACTCATTAACCACTTTAGCCCTTGGCGCCTGTCTGTTGCGCCCATGATGGAATGGACCGATCGGCATTGCCGGTTTTTCCATCGCCTTCTGACGCAGCACACCATGCTTTACACCGAGATGGTCACCACCGGTGCCATCCGCCATGGCAGCGTAGAACGACACTTGCGCTTCAATACCGAGGAGCATCCTGTGGCCTTGCAGTTGGGCGGCAGTGATGCCGCCGATTTGGCCTATGCCGCCAAGTTGGGTGAGCAGTGGGGCTACAACGAAATCAATTTAAATTGCGGTTGCCCCAGCGACCGTGTGCAGCGCGGTGCTTTTGGCGCTTGCCTCATGAACGAGCCGCAGCTGGTGGCCGATGGCGTCAAGGCCATGGTCGATGTGGTGTCAGTGCCTGTCACAGTCAAGCACCGCATTGGCATTGACCAAATTGAAAGCTACGATTTTGTTCGAGACTTTGTGGGCACCGTCAAAGAAGTAGGCTGCAATGTGTTCATCGTCCATGCGCGCAATGCTTGGCTTAACGGCTTATCGCCTAAAGAGAATCGCGAGATTCCGCCTTTAAGGTATGAACTGGCTTATCAGTTGAAAAAAGATTTTCCAGAACTCACCATAGCCATTAATGGCGGCATCACGTGCAATGAGCAAATAGCCGAACACCTTAAGGAAGTCGATGGCGTGATGATTGGCCGTGAGGCTTATTACAACCCTTGGCTACTCACCACTTGGGATGAAACATTTTTCCAGGGACAAGCACAAAGCGTTCAGTCTAAACCCGTGCTTTCACGAGAAGACGTGGAAGAAGCCATGGTCACTTACATGGAGCGTGCCTTCAATGAAGACGGGTGTCCTTGGTATGCCATTGCACGTCACATGCTGGGGCTTTACCATGGTCAGCGAGGAGGACGTTTGTGGCGCCAAGTTTGGAGCAATCACAAGCTCAAACCTCAGCCACCTCGTGAGGTCATGGCCATTGCGCGTGAAGCGCTAGCGAAGGGTGCAGAGGTACCTGCTTAAGGTGTTGAGCTGGCCGCCGCAAGACCATTTGCAAAATGCTCTCGCATGCGTGCTGCTGTGGCCACAGGATCTTTTGAGTTCAGAGCTGACATGATGGCCTGGTGCTCACTCAGCGATTCCTTGATGCGTCCTGTTTTAAACAAAGAGTTGTGTCGATTGAGCTTCATCACTTTGCGCAAGTCAGCCACCATTTGATCACGCCACTTGTTTTGCGCCAACTCTAGCAAGCACATGTGAAATGCTTCGTTCACTTCAAAAAACTTATCGTGTTTTTCTTTGCCGGGTTTGCCAGCGGCTTCAAGGTCTGCATGGAGTGATTGCAGCTTTTTTAAGTCTGCAGCGGAGGCAGTTTGGGCCACCACAGCGGCCGCATCACTTTCTAAAAGGCTTAGCAAGTGATACACATCTCGCAGGTCTTTTTCTGAAACCTCGGTCACATAAGCCCCGCGGCGCACCTTCATGGTGATCAGGCCTTCAGCGGCCAAAACCTTCAATGCCTCTCGCAGAGGGGTGCGGCTAATGCCGTAGGCCTTGGAGATTTGCAACTCGTCAATCCAACTGCCTGGCTCGAGTTCTCGGCTAAAGATACGCTGCCGAATGAGTTCGGCAACTTCTTCATAAAGCGCTCGGGGCGCCAAAGAGGGGACAGCGGACGGGGCAGACATGGTGGATAAATCGTTTAAATTGGCCTAAAGTGGGCCGTTTTGCAAATTGTAAGGCAGGTACAATATTTTGCATCAATAATTATGAATCATATTGAGGATTTCGCGACATGACCGACCCGAAGAAAGAATTCAAGACCGCACAGCTGGACGACTGGCTACGTGCCGCTCAAAAGTCGGCGCCGGGCGGCAATGTCGAAGCCCTCAACTGGAAAACCCCCGACGGCATTTCCGTCAAGCCTTTGTACACGGCCGAAGACACCGCTAACTTGCCCTACGCCAACACCTTGCCTGGCTTTGAGCCCTTTTTGCGCGGCCCGCAAGCCACCATGTACTCGGTGCGCCCTTGGACTATTCGCCAATACGCCGGCTTTTCAACTGCAGAAGAGTCCAACGCGTTTTACCGCAAAGCTTTGGCAGCAGGCGGTCAAGGCGTGTCGGTGGCATTCGACTTGGCCACACACCGCGGCTATGACTCAGACCATCCCCGTGTCACAGGCGATGTGGGCAAAGCGGGCGTGGCCATCGACTCTGTTGAAGACATGAAGATTTTGTTTGACCAGATTCCTTTAGACAAGGTGTCTGTGTC
>SXXD01000169.1 GCA_005789685.1 Burkholderiales bacterium | reverse complement strand
GCACCTGTCGGTGGCCGGCAACATCGCCTTTGGCCTTCATGGACAAAGCGCATCGAGCAAAACACAACGCATTGCAGAAGTGCTTCATTTGGTAGGCTTAGAGGCTGAAAAAGATCGATTCCCGCATGAACTCTCGGGCGGGCAGCAACAGCGTGTGGCCTTGGCCAGAGCATTGGCCCCCAAACCCGAATTGCTGCTTTTGGACGAACCTTTCTCCAACCTCGATGTTGATCTGCGCGAGCGATTGGCTTTAGAAATTCGCAATATTTTGAAGGCCGCCAACGCCACAGCGCTTTTTGTCACGCACGATCAAATGGAGGCCTTTGCCATTGGCGATGTGATTGGCGTCATTCAAGAAGGCCATCTGCACCAGTGGGACGATGCTTACCACTTGTACCACCGGCCCGCTTCACGGTTCGTAGCTGAGTTCATTGGGCATGGCGTCTTCATTCCCGGCGTGCGCTCACAAAGCCATGGACACCTCCATGTGCAAACTGTTTTAGGTGACTTAACTGATCCCCATGAATCCGCTGATTCTGATGGGGAGGTGGCCAAACACTGCGATGTGTTGTTGCGCGCAGATGACATTGTTCACGACGATGAAGCCATGGTGAAAGCCGAGATTTTGAGAAAGTCATTTCGAGGTTCAGAGTTTTTGTACACCTTGCGATTGCGCACTGGCGAGACGGTGATGGCACATGTGCCTAGCCACCACGATCACACAATTGGCGAGTGGATTGGTATTCGCGCTGAAGTTGACCATGTGGTGACGTTTGAGCGACAAACCTAAAAATTCGCTCTAGCCCCTTTTTTGTTTCCGCATGCAAATGCGAATCATTCTTGTTTGATGTAGAATCCCATCATTCTGAAGATCAAACAAAACAAAATGAGTTCTAAATTATGCAAATTAGCAGGCCTTTGCGTGGCTGCTATTGTCTTTTTGCTTCCGCCCTTGGCCATTGCCCAGTCGGCCGACGGGGCCTTTATCAACATCTACTCGGCCCGCCATTACCCAACCGATGAAGCCCTGTATGCAGATTTCACCAAAAGCACGGGCATCAAGATCAACCGCATCGATTCAGATGACGCTGGAATTTTGACGCGATTGAAAGCGGAGGGTGCAGCATCTCCCGCCGATGTCATCTTGTTGGTCGATGCAGCAAGGCTCTGGCGAGCCGAAGTAGAGGGCTTGTTTCTGCCTGTCAAATCCAAAATACTTGAAGAAGCCATCCCTGACAATCTGCGCGCCAAGCGCGCAGACAACGGTGGAATTCCTTGGTTCGGCTTGTCTACCCGTGCCAGAGTGATTGTTTACGACAAGCTCAAACTTCAAAAATCTGATGTCGACAGTTATGAAAAGTTGGCAGATCCCAAGTTAAAAGGCAAGCTGTGCATACGTTCTGGCTCTCACCCTTACAACCTCAGTTTGTTTGGCGCTATGACTGAACACATCGGTCCTCAGCAAACAGAAATTTGGCTGAAGGGCCTGGTGAATAACTTAGCCAGAAATCCGGCGGGTGGTGATACCGATCAAATCAAAGGTGTGGCCTCTGGCGAATGCAATGTGGCAGTCACCAACACTTATTACTTAGCGCGCCTCATGCGATCTTCCAACCCAGCTGAAAAAGCAATGGTAGAAAAACTTGGCGTTGTATTTCCCAACCAATCCAGTTGGGGAACCCACCTGAACATTGCAGGCGGCGCAGTGGCCAGAAATTCAAAAAATCACACGAATGCCTTGAAGTTTTTGGAATACTTGGCCAGTGCCTCGGCACAGAATCATTTTGCCAATGGCAACAACGAATGGCCTGCTGCTAAGGGCATAAATTTTGACAATCCAGCATTGAAGGCCATGTCTGGCGGTGTCTTCAAAAGTGAAGTGTTGCCGGTAAGCGCTGTTGGCATGAATCAAATTAAGGTTCAGCAAATGCTAGACCGAGTGGGGTTTAAATAAATTCAATTCTGAAAAACAATTTCAAGGGCGGCCGCTAAACTGCTTACCCAACAACGGACGCATGGCCAACACTCCCAAAAGAGGGCCTATACCTAGCCATGGCAGAAGCGAGGCCAATTGATGTTCCTGAGCTAAGCTCGTAAAGAGTTCAATGCTCACAATGGAAAGTGCAAAGCCCATGCAATTGGTCAAGGTGAGCACACTGCCTACTGCATGCTTAGGCGCATTGCTTGCTGTGAGTGTTGAAAATTGAGGCGAGTCTCCTGCTGCAGTGATCCCCCAAATAGCCAGCCAAAGTAAGAACCAAATTAGCGGTGCAGACATCAACCAAGGCGCTAGAAGGCAACAAATACCGCTCATGCTTAATTGAAGCGTGGCTACGCGGGCACTGCCCCATCGCTTTGCAAGCCAACCGCCCCCAATGCACCCCACGGCCCCAATGCCAAGCACACCAAAAGCTGCAAAGGACAAGGCCTGACCATTGAGTTGAGTTGCCAAGATAAGTGGTACCAGCACCCAAAACGTATACAGCTCCCACATGTGGCCAAAATAGCCCAGAACCGAGGCCCTCACACGCCAGTCAGTCCAGATGGTGGCCAATTCTTGCATTTCGAGTTTTTTGGTATTTGCCGTGGTATTCGGCGGTTCTGGTATGGCCATAAAAAGAATCAAGCCACCTGCTGCCGCCAACAGGGCCACGCTGATCATGACCGTTGACCACGGAAGTTCAACAGACAAAGCGCGAATGCCATGCGCACTGGCTGACCCTAAGACAAGCGCCCCGACCAGCCAACCAAGCGCAACGCCCAAACCTTCAGGAAACCACTGTGAGGCTATCTTCATGCCGACTGGATAGATGCCCGCCAAGAAAAAGCCAGTAGCCGCTCGCCATAGCAAGAGTTCTGAAAAAGACACTATGCGCATCAATGCGCCCAATGTGCACAGAGCGCCAGCCAAGGCGCAGAACAAGAAAACTCGCCTGGCAGAAAATCGATCTGCAATGGCCAGCAAAGCAAAGACCAAGGTGCCCACAATAAAGCCCAATTGCAATGCAGAGGTGAGGCGGCCGACTGCAGATGCAGGCCAGCCCATTTGCTGTTGCAGGTCGGGCATGACTGCATTGACGGCAAACCACAAGGAAGTTCCCGCAAATTGTGCCAAAACAAGAATGGGAAGAATACGTTTTGGCGCAGTGAGCATTTTTTTTGAGTAGACTGTAACGATGGTCATTGTGACTCAAACACCAGCTAAGTTGAATTGATCAGACCCACTTCACACCTCATTTAAATCGCACATGCCTCAAAAAATCAAAATCAATGCTTTCGACATGAATTGTGTCGGACATATTCAACAAGGCCTGTGGACCCATCCGCGCGATCAATCGACGCGCTACCTCGATTTGAAATATTGGACCGATTACGCACAACGGCTTGAAGCAGGCTTGTTTGACGGCATCTTTTTTGCAGACGTGGTGGGTGTGTACGATGTGTTGGACGGCAGCCCCAATGCCGCAGTGCAGGGCGCAGTGCAAGTTCCAGTGAACGATCCCATGATGCTCATACCTGCCATGGCCAGCGTGACAGAACACTTGGGCTTTGGCGTGACGGCCAATCTCACTTACGAGTCGCCTTATTTATTTGCCAGGCGCATGTCTACGCTTGATCATTTAACAAAAGGGCGGATAGCTTGGAACATTGTGACGGGCTATTTAGACAGTGCCGCCAGAGCGGCCGGTCTTTCGGGGCAAATAGCCCATGACGACCGCTACGACTTGGCCGATGAATACATGGCCCTGGTTTACCAACTCTGGGAAGGCAGTTGGGAAGAGGGCGCAGTATTGGCCAATCGCCAAAGCGGCGTGTATGCAGACGCCTCTAAAGTGCACTTGGTAAAACACAAAGGCCCGCAATATCAGGTTCAGGCAATGCACCTGTCTGAGCCTTCTCCGCAGCGTACCCCTTTGTTGTATCAAGCGGGCTCATCTGCACGAGGTTCAAGGTTTGCGGCCACCCATGCAGAATGTGTTTTTTTGAATGGGCAAAGCATGCCTGCCGTGAAAACAATCGTAGACAACATTCGAAGTCAAGCGGTCGGACAGGGACGTGCGGCATCAGATATTCAAGTGTGGATGGGTGCCACCATCATCACAGCGCCCACTGAAGCCCAAGCACAAGAGAAGTTTGAAGAATACAAACGCTATGCCAGCTCGGAAGGCGCCTTGGCTCATGCTGCCGCTTCAATGGGCATTGATTTTTCAAAATACGACATAGACGAGCCCATTGAAACTGGCAAAAGCCAAGCCATTGTTTCTAATGTCGAGGCCATGAACCGTTCCGCAGGACCTCAGTGGACACGGCGCAAACTACTTTCACAAATGATTCTTGGAAGTCGACAAGCGCCTTGGGTCGGCTCAGCCCAAAACATTGCGCAGCAGATGATCGACTGGCGTGACCAAGCTGGCGTTGATGGCTTCAATTTGTCAAGAACTGTTGTGCCTGAATGCTTCGACGACTTTATCAAAGAAGTGGTGCCCTGTTTGCAAGAGCGTGGCGCTTATAAAACCGAATATGCCCCTGGCAGCTTTCGAAAAAAACTGTTTGGAAGCGACAAGTTGCCGGCTACGCATACCGCTGCAACTTACCGTCAATGATTACCCTAGCGTTTGCCTCATGGACAATGAGGCGCATATTGGATGAAAAAGAAATGACAAGGGTTGGCCATGAAAAATCCAACTAAGGGCAAGTTTCAGCGCTTGCGCATTGTCTTTCTACTATGCTTTTCATCACTTTTTTTCTCCGCTTATGGAGGCACTGGTGCTGAATTAAAAGCTTGTTTGCAGAACTCAAACAATGGGGGTGCTTCTGTAGGTTCCGGATTGCCCGGAGACCCCTCAATTCCCGAGAAGTC
>SXXD01000168.1 GCA_005789685.1 Burkholderiales bacterium | reverse complement strand
GCTTTTTTGCGCTTGCGTTCTGTGGTGGGCTTTTCATAAAACTCACGGGCACGCAGGTCGGTCAACAGACCGAGTTTTTCAATGGTGCGTTTGAAGCGGCGAAGTGCTACGTCAAACGGCTCGTTTTCTTTCACGCGAATGGTGGTCATGGATTTCAATGTTTCCAAAATATGCCGACTGACACTGAGAGGGAAGATCGAGCCCTTACAAGCAGTTTCGGCGGGGTCCCCGTCACGAACTAGTAATTGGCAGACGGAGGATTGCCAGCGAAGCCTTGGATTATAGCCCTAAGTCTTAGACCGTTTTAAGCTGTTTTGGGGATATTTACAGGGCTACAGCCTGTTTTTGCTTCAGGGCTTGGGCACATGCAAATGCGCTGGACCAGGCCCACTGGAAGTTGTAGCCACCCAGCCAGCCCGTGACGTCGACCACCTCTCCAATGAAATACAGGCCTGGCTGCTTGGATTCCATGGTTTGCGACGATAAATCTCGGGTGTCTACCCCGCCCAATGTGACCTCAGCCTTTTTGTAGCCCTCGCTGCCATTGGGGGTGAGGGGCCAGTGGCTCAGTTTTTGGGCCAATTGAAGCAAGGCTTTGTCGCTGGCTTCGGCCACTGGGCGTTGCCATTGGGGGTCTTGGGCCACCCAGGCATCGGCCAGTCGGTGCGGCACCCAAGCGCCGAGCTCGTTGGCAATGAGCTTTTTAGACCTGACTTTGGCTTGCATGAGCGAGGCCTCAAGGTCTTCTTGGGGCGCTAGGTTCAAACGAAGGGGCTGACCTCCTTGCCAGTAGCTGGAAATTTGTAATACAGCAGGGCCAGACAAGCCGCGGTGTGTGAACAACAGGTCTTCGTCAAAACGAGTGAGGGTCTTTTTGGCGCCAGTCTCGATGCTCACTGGCAACGACAAGCCCGCCAAGCCGGCATAGGGTGCCCACTCGGCGCCATCAAAGGTGAGAGGAACCAGTCCTGGTCGCCTGGCAACCAATCGCAAGCCAAATTGTTCTGCAATGCGATAGCCAAAGTCGGTGGCGCCAATTTTTGGAATAGACAAGCCTCCAGTGGCGATGACCACTGCGCCGGCTTGAACTTCGCCTTGGTCAGTTTGCAATTGATAGCCAGAGCCCTCCGCGGTGATGGCTTTCACGCCGCAGCCTTGCCAACGCATCACACTTCCCTTATCGCACTCCTTGAGAAGCATTTGAATCAGATCCTCAGCAGAACGATCGCAAAACAATTGACCCTTGTGTTTTTCATGGAAAGGGATGTCATATGACTGCACCAGTTCAATGAAATCTTGCGCGGTGTAGCGCGACAAAGAACTGCGGCAGAAGTTCGGATTCTCACTTAGGAAATGTTTGTGGGGCGCACTGGCATCGATAAGGCGATTGGTGAAGTTGCTTCGACCGCCGCCAGAAATTCGAATTTTTTCAGCCACCTTTTGACTGTGATCGACTAACAAGACGGACAAGCCTAATTGGCCAGCTACACCAGCGCAAAAAAGGCCGGCAGCGCCGGCGCCTACGATCACCACATCACATGTTTGCATGGAGTGGGAGTGTAGGGCTAGATGGCTTCGTTTGGAAAATTTGTGCGCAAGCTTAAACCACATTGCCCACGACCAAAATACTGGGGCTTTTCAGGCCCGTCTCATTCAATGTAAAAGTAAGGCGGTCAAGGCGTGTTAGAGCTTGGCGCTGCTGCGGCAAGCTGGCGTTTTCAATGTAGGCGGCCGTTTCAGCTGCGTTGGGTTGTGGCAATTCAGGAATGCTTTGAAGTGCACCGGCTTGCGCGGCTTGAGCTGTTTGTGTACTGCCACCGTGAAAGAAATCCATTTGAGGCGAGCGACGCGCATCGGCAACAGGCTCGCCTTCAGTGCCTCTGAGCAAGAAAGCAGAGGCCTCTGTTAACTTGAAAGTTTGGGCCATGGAGAGGGCATATTCTGGGTGCGTGTAGCTGCTGACAATGAGCGCCGAGCCTTGACAAGGATTCATGAGCTTGACCAAGCTGTAATTTGGCCCAAAAGATTGGCAGCTTGATGGCGCGACAAGGCTTTGGCGCCGTCTTTGCCGCGACCAATTTCTTTGATGTAGTGACCAATTCCCATGCAGGTATTGTCTCAAAGCCTAGATAACTTGGCGTTATAAGTTGAATGAGGGTCATCGCATAAACTTAAGCATTATGATTTTTCTTGGAATTGAGTCTTCTTGCGATGAAACCGGTGTGGCTTTGGTTCAAACCCAAGCCCATGGCGCACCACGCCTTTTGGCGCATGCTTTGTTCAGCCAAATCGACATGCACCAGGCCTATGGCGGTGTGGTGCCGGAATTGGCCAGTCGCGATCACATCAAGCGCGTTATTCCCCTCACTCGGGAGGTTTTGAAAAACGCCAACATTGAGTTAAATCAAGTGGACGTGGTGGCCTATACCCGCGGTCCAGGACTGGCAGGGGCTTTGCTTGTCGGTGCTGGTGTGGCTTGTGCCCTTGGTGCAGCCTTGAACAAACCTGTTTTAGGTGTTCATCATTTGGAAGGCCACTTGCTGTCGCCGTTTTTAAGTGAAGACCCACCTGAATTTCCTTTTGTGGCGCTGCTGGTTTCAGGGGGTCACACCCAACTCATGCGGGTTGAGGCAGTGGGCACTTATGAAATTTTAGGTGAAACGGTTGACGACGCAGCAGGCGAAGCATTCGACAAGTCCGCCAAGCTCATGGGTTTGGGCTATCCGGGCGGACCGGCTTTGTCCAAGTGTGCAGAAGGTGGTAATCCGCAAGCTTTCAAACTGCCCCGCCCTTTAATGCACAGTGGTAATTTTGATTTCTCTTTCGCAGGTTTAAAAACATCTGTGCTGACACAGGCCAACAAACTGGGCGCAGCACTGCACGACACCCGCAACACTCACAAAGCAGATTTGGCAGCATCGACTGAAGCGGCCATTGTGGAAGTGCTGGTGAAAAAATCGATGGCCGCGTTGAAGTCAACGGGCATGCGCCGTTTGGTCGTGGCTGGTGGTGTAGGCGCCAATCGTTCTTTGAGATTGCAATTGAATCAAGCTTGCGAAAAAGCAGGCGTGCGTGTTCACTATCCAGAGCTTCATTTGTGCACCGACAATGGCGCCATGATCGCCATGGCAGCTGCGATGCGCGTTCAATCTGGCAAGCAGCAAGCCGAACTGAATTATGGGTTTGATGTCAAGCCAAGGTGGCCACTTTCGAACATTGATGCTGTGCTTATCTGATTTTTTTGGAACATTGTTGTGTTAGTTTTCTTTCGACTTTGGGCTCGCCTGTGGCAAGTCGGCATCTTGTGTTTGAGTTTTCCAGTGAACGCACAAGCACCCTCCATTCAATTGCCCCCCGTTCAACTGGCCCTCATTGAAGGAATGAGCGGGCCCTTTGCCAACACCGGTGAAGCTGTGCTTCGGAATTTGGTTTGGGCTGTGGAACGAGTGAATGCGCGAGGCGGCGTGAGGACACAAGAAGGCAAACGCAGGTTGGTGCTGAACCGTTACGACAGCAAGGGCCAAAGTGAAGAAGCTTTAACTTCTTTGCGCTCCGCCATTGATTCGGGTGCTCAATTTGTTTTGCAAGGAAACTCCTCGGCCAATGCTGCTGTATTGATGGATGCCATTCAAAAACACAATGAGCGTGAGCCACAAAAGCGCGTTCTGTTTTTAAACTACGCCGCTGTCGATCCTGCGCTCACACAAGAAAAGTGCAATTTTTGGCACTTCAGATTTGATGCGCACGCAGACATGCGCATGGCAGCGCTCATGCAAGTGTTGAAGCAAGATACAAAATTGAAGTCGGTGTATTTGATTGGGCAAGATTACAGCTTTGGCCAATCTGTCTTGCGAGAAGCCAAACTGCAACTTGAAAAACTTAGGCCAGACATTCAAATAGCAGGTGATGAATTGCACCCCATGGGCAGAGTCAAAGATTTTCTGCCGTATGCCGCCAAAATCAAAGCGTCCGGTGCCCAGGCCGTGATCACTGGCAATTGGGGAAATGACCTTAGCTTCTTGGTGAAGGCCGCCAAAGACGTCGGCTATGAAGGAAAGTTTTACACCTTCTATGGCAATGCCTTGGGTGCACCTGCCGCAATGGGCGATGCGGGTGTTGGCAAGGTCTTGGCTGTTGCCGAGTGGATGCCCAATGTACCCGGCGCTGAGAGCGCCAAGTTCTACCAATCTTTCAAGCAGCGTTTTGTAAAGCCTTCAGAAGACTATTTGCACTTGCGAATGCAACTCATGGTGGAGGCCTTGGCGCAATCCATCGAAAAGGCGGGTCAGACTGAGCCCCTGGCGGTGGCCTTGCAGCTTGAAAACGCTGAGGTGAGCCTGGCGGGGCAACGCGGCAAGATGCGCGCCATGGACCACCAGTTTCAGCAGCCCATGGTGGTGGCCATGATGGCCAAGCAGGGCGGTCCTGATGTGCCATTTGATGTGGAGGGCTCGGGTTATGGCTTCAAAATCATTCGACAATTCAAGGCCCCAGAGTTAGAGCTGCCCTCTGTTTGCAAAATGAACCGGCCTCAATCTTAAGCCCTGGTTGTGAAGTGAACATGAAAAAAGCCCAGAGTTAGCTGGGCTTTTTTTCTGGCGAAATGAAGATGATTAGGCGGGTCTGGCCAAGCCCAATTTTTCAATGATGACTCTTTCTTTCTGATAATTGTCACGTGCAAACTTGGCGTAGTCCTCGGAGTTCATGTAAATCACCGATTGGTCAAACTTTTCAAAAGTGGCCAGTACTTGTGGATCTTCCAAAGTTTTCTTGAACGCATCATGGAGTTTGCGCGTTACGGCTGGGTCCATGCCCTTGGGGCCGCCAATGCCAAACGGAGAATCTGATACGGTGTCGTAGCCCAGTTCGGTGAGTGTGGGCACATTGGGCCAGCGTTTGGTTCGCTTGCTGCCGTAGGTGGCCAACAAGCGACAAGTGCCAGCATCGACGTGCGGCGCCCAGCCCGTGGCGTCGCTGTGTGACATCACATGGCCGCCTAACAAGGAAGCCATGCCATCGGCGTTGCCTTTGAAGGGAATGTGTTGCAACTGAATGCCGGCTTTCATGGCGAATTCTTCCACAGCCAAGTGCGGCGTTGTGCCGTTGCCTGTAGAGCCGAAAGTATATTTTCCGGGGTTGGCCTTGGCGTAATCTACCAAGTCTTTGATGGACTTGATGGGGGAGTCAGACCGCACCACAATGCCAAAGGTGTAGCCGGTTAAGCAAGCAATAAAAGTAAAGTCTTGCAAAGGGTTGAATTGCATTTTTTGCATGTGTGGCAAACGCAAAATACCAATGGTCAACTGAGACAGGGTGTAGCCGTCGGGTTTGGCGCTGACCAATTCATTGGGGCCTAGCATGCCGCTGGCGCCGGCCTTGTTCTCAATGACCACAGGACTACCCAAAATTCGGGTGGCACTTTCAGCCAAGGCGCGCATGACGCCGTCGGTGGATCCACCCGCAGGCCAAGGGCAAATCAGCTTAATGGGTCTTGAAGGGAAATTGCTTTGTGCCATGGCAGGCATAGCGATGCTGACGGCACCTGCCAAGCTGGCTTGAAGAACGTCACGTCGGTTTAAATCAATTGTCATTTGAAATGTCCAAAAAAACTTGTTGAAAGGATGTGTTGGGTGAGCGCTGTTTATTCGGCTTTGGCGCCAGACTCTTTCACCACTTTGGCCCACTTCACAATCTCAGCGGCTTGGTATTTGGCCAGTTCATCGGGGGATGAGAGAACAGCTTCTAGCCCTAATGTTTTCATGCGATCTGCCACTTCAGGCAATTTGAAAACACGCAACACTTCTGCATTCAATCTGTCAATGACCGGCTTGGGGGTGTTGGCAGGGGCAAACATGGCAAACCAGGTGATGGCTTCAAAGCCGGGCAATGTTTCAGCCACGGTGGGCACATCGGGGGCGGCGGCAGAGCGCTTGGACGTTGTTTGCGCAATTGCCCGAATCTTGCCTTCTTTGGCCAAAGGCAAAGCAGAGGGCATGTTGTCAAACACCAATTGAACACTGCCACCTAACAAGTCAGGCACGTAAAACTGACGACCTTTATAGGG
>SXXD01000167.1 GCA_005789685.1 Burkholderiales bacterium | reverse complement strand
TGAGGATGTTGACGCTTGGTGGGGGCAAGTTCTTAACAGTGGTGTCGTAGAAAAGTATGGCGTCCGAATTACACCCATTGAACTTCAAGCCTGGCAAATGCGTGATTTCTGTCTTTTTGATCCTTCCGGCGTTTTGTGGCGAATTGGTCAAAACGTTTAGAGAAGTTCATTTAGCGATTCCCCCACCACCCTCTGTCGTGTAACACGACACTTGCAGACCATGACAAGCCACGAGCACGGTAGCCCCGCAGAACTCAAACCTAGCTCAGCTCAGCAATGACCCTTAACTCCGTCTACACAAAAAATCGGACATCCTCTTACGATGACTTTTGCAGACCATCCTTAAATAGGCGTTAATTGAATTGCATGACTTAAAAACGATTTAGCCCTTGCTGCAATGGGCTTTTTGACATCAAGCAGTCACAAAACTCCCTTTCAATCCAAGAATACTAAGGAGCTTTCATGTCGCACCACGATCACGATCCCGTCTTCAATACCTCCAACAACCTTCACTTTCAGGATGTTTTGGCCCAATCGTTGCAAAACCCTGCGCGCCGAGGCTTGCTTCGCGGTGGTTTGGGCTTGGCCGGTTTGGCCATGCTGCCCGGTTGCGCCAGCATGGTGTCGGGCATGGCCGCAGCGCCCGCGGCTCTGGGTTTTCCTTCCTTAGACAAAAGCCTGCTGGACAACGTGATGTTACCGCCCGGTTACCAGTACACGGTTCTGCATGCCACGGGCGATGCACTGGACTCAACGCTGCCCGGTTACTCCAACAAAGGCACTGAGACCGATGACTGGTCGCGGCGCATTGGTGACCACCACGACGGCATGGACATCTATTACATCGACGCCAATGGCCGCTACACCGAGAATGAAACTGGCCGCGCTGTACTGTGTGTGAACCACGAAAGCTCGGCCGATGCGCACTTGATGCACCCCAATGGCCAAACATCCAACGGCGTGAGTGGCAAAAAATTTCACCAGTTTGGAAACTGGGATTTGGGTAATCGCCCCGAATTGGAAGTGCTCAAGGAAATCAACCACCATGGCATTTCAGTGGTCGAGATTGTCAAAACCCCACAAGGCTGGCGTATCAAGCAAGATTCTCCTCTGAACCGTCGCATCACCGCTCAAACACCGGCCCGCATCAGCGGCCCACGCGCTGAAATCGACAACATCCGCAGCTTCATGGTGACCCGTTGGGACACGGCAGGTGCCATGTCGCGCGGCACTTTGAACAATTGCGGCCACGGCAAAACGCCGTGGGGCACCTATTTGGGTTGCGAAGAAAACTGGGCATTTTACTTCCAGGCCACGGGCACAGGCACCGGCATCCCCCCCAAAGAAGCGGCGGCACGTCGTCGATATGGCGTCGCTTCTGCAGCGCCCGCTGCCGGTGTGCAAAGAGCCATCAGCCAAGGCTGGCACACCGTATCGGCCACCGATGACCGTTTTGCCCGCTGGAATTTGGCGGCCACAGGCGCCAATGCCGAGCGTGACTTTCGCAACGAAGCCAACACCTTTGGTTACAACGTCGAAATCGATCCACTGGCCCCCAATTCCACGCCTGCCAAGCGCGTGGCGATGGGCCGTTTTGCCCACGAAGCCGCTGTATGCAGCCTGCCCAAGGCGGGCGAGCCCTTAGCGTTTTACATGGGCTGTGACGCCCGCAACGAGTACATCTACAAATATGTTTCCACCGCGGTTTGGGATCCGCGCGATGTGGGCGGCGGTTTGGTGGCCGGAGACAAGTACTTGAGTGAGGGTAAGCTCTATGCAGCGCGCTTTGATGCAACTGGCCAAGGCCAATGGCTCGAGTTGACCATCGCCGATCCACGTATTGTCAACCACAGTGCCTATAAATTTGCCAACCAGGCCGATGTGCTGGTCAACGCACGCCATGCAGCCGATGCTGTCGGTGCCACCAAAATGGACCGTCCGGAGTGGGGCGCTGTCAACTACCGCAACGGCGAGGTGTATTTCGCCCTGTCCAACAACAGCGCGGCCAATCGCACCCCCACCAAGGTGGACCCGGCCAACCCCCGCGCCTACATGGACATGGATGGCAAAAAAGGCACGGGCAACCCGCACGGCCACATCATCCGGTTCAACGAAACGGGTCAAAAATCTACGGCCAAAACCTTTGCTTGGGATATCTTCCTGTTCGGCGCAGAAGAAGACTCGGAAGATGCCAACTTGTCCGGCTTGAGCGCCAAGAACGCATTCTCATCGCCTGACGGCCTGTGGTTCAGCAAGGCCACAGGCATCTGCTGGATTCAAACTGACGACGGCGCCATGACCGACGAAAGCAACTGCATGATGCTGGCTGCCATTCCTGGCCAAGTGGGCGATGGCGGCAAAATCACAGTAAAAAACAAAATGGTGGTCGGTGGTGTTTCGCAGACCGGCACCCAGGAAACTTTTATGGGCGCCGCTTTGGGTGATGCCAAACTGCGCCGCTTCTTGGTCGCTCCCAAGGGCGCTGAGGTCACCGGCATCACAGAAACTTCTGACGGTCGCACTTTGTTTGTCAACATACAGCACCCTGGCGA
>SXXD01000166.1 GCA_005789685.1 Burkholderiales bacterium | reverse complement strand
CCACGACCAGCCAACGCGGTCTCAAGCGCACACCCCAGTGCCTCTGGCGCTACCACCGTCCGCTTGAACAAGCGCATGGCCGAGCTAGGACTTTGCTCACGCCGTGAAGCTGATGCATGGATTGAGCAGGGGTGGGTGAGGGTCAATGGCCACGTGGCCGAGATGGGCATGCAAGTCGGATCCACTGATCGCATCACGGTAGAACGTGAAGCTCAAGCCCAACAAGAACAGCAAGTGACGGTGCTGCTGCACAAGCCCATGGGCTACGTGAGTGGCCAGGCCGAAGATGGTCACGAACCCGCCATGGTGCTGTTTCAAGCGCGCAATCAATGGACTGGCGACACCACCCGAATTCGCTTCAGCCCTGCGCAGTTCAAAGGCCTGGCGCCTGCAGGCCGCTTGGACATTGACTCCGTGGGCATGTTGGTCATGACGCAAGACGGCCGAGTGGCGCGCCAACTCATTGGCGAAGACGCCGACATGGAGAAAGAATATTTGGTGCGTGTGACTTGTGCGGGGCCGCAAGGCGATATTGCGGTCAACGTGCAAGCGCATTTTCCTGCGGCACAAATGCAAAGACTGCGTCACGGCTTGAGCTTGGATGGCAAGCCTTTGAAGCCGGCCGAAGTGGAATGGCAAAACCCAGAGCAACTTCGCTTTGTGCTGAAGGAAGGCAAGAAGCGCCAGATTCGGCGCATGTGTGAGCAAGTGGGTCTGAAAGTGGTGGGGCTCAAGCGCATTCGCATGGGCCGCATCAGCCTGGGTGCTTTGCCTGTGGGGCAATGGCGTTATTTGGGCCCTAAAGAGTCATTTTAATTTCAAGGTTTAAAACCAGCCTAAGTTTGGAGCGAACACAACATGAACTCAACATTGAAGAAACCTTGGAAAACCGCATTGGGCTTGTGTGTCTTAAGCAGCGCACTGAGCTCTGGCGCGCAGACGGCCACCGTCAATGCCATTTGCAGTACCGATCAGAGCTGGTGCGAAATGGCGGCCCAAGCATTCACCAAAGCCACTGGCATCGCTGTGTTGCAAACTCGCAAAGCCACGGGCGAGGCATTGGCACAAATTCGTGCATAAGCGGCCAACCCCAAAACCGACATTTGGTGGGGCGGCACAGGCGATCCATTTTTACAAGCGGCTGAAATTGGCCTGCTCACACCCTACCGACCTGCTTACATCAATGACCTGTATGGCTGGAGCGTGCGTCAATACGCCATGACTGAAAACAAAGTGGGCGGCTTCTACACCAGCGCCATTGGCTTTGGTTGGAACACCGATTTGCTGAAAAAGAAAAACCTGCCTGTGCCCAAGTGCTGGTCAGATTTGATCAAGCCCATTTACAAAGGCGAGGTTGAAATTTCACACCCGGCTTCCAGTGGCACGGCTTACACCATCTTGGCAGGTCTGGTTCAACTGATGGGCGAGGAAGCCGCATTTGAATACATGAAAAAACTCAACGCCAACATCACCCAATACACCCGCAGTGGCACGGCCCAAGCACCCAATGTCGCCAAGGGTGAAGTGGCTGTGGGTATCAGTTTTATGTTTGGTTTTGACCTTTGGAAATACAACAAATACCCCGTGCAATCTGGTGCGCCCTGCGAAGGGACCAGTTATGAAATTGGGGGCATTGCGCTCATCAAAGGCGCACGCAACGCGGCTGCGGCCAAACAATATTACGACTGGCTCATGAGCGCTGAAGGCCAGAAAATTGGTGGTTTAGCGGGTAGCCTGCAATTCCCAGCCAACAAAACCTTCAAGCCCGACCCGCGCATTCCATCGCTCGACGATGTCAGGCTGGTCAAGTACGACTTTGAAAAGTACGGCAAAGCCGCGAAACGCAAGCGCTTGCTAGACCGCTGGAACAAAGAAGTGAGCGCCCAAGCTCGCTGAATGGCCCCATTCGCCCCCTTGAAATTCTCAAGCCCATCCCCAAATTAGGGAATGGTGGGTTTTTTGACCCCTTTTAACTTTAATTTGTAAATTTGAAGATGACAAAAAAGACACATGCCTTCCAAGCCGAAGTCGCCCAACTTTTGCACTTGGTCACCCACTCCCTTTATTCAAACCCCGAAATTTTTGTGCGCGAGTTGGTGTCCAACGCTTCGGACGCCTGCGACAAACTGCGCTTTGAAGCTTTGAACAACGACGCGCTGTACGAAAGTCAGCCTAATTTGGAAGTCCGCTTGTCTTTTGACACCGAAGCCAAAACGCTGACCATTACTGACAACGGCATTGGCATGACGACGCAAGAAGCCATCGACAATTTGGGCACCATTGCCAAGAGCGGCACCAAAGACTTCGTCAGCAAGTTGTCGGGTGATCAAAAGGCCGATGCCCAACTCATTGGCCAGTTTGGCGTAGGCTTTTATTCTGGTTTCATTGTGGCCGACAAGATCACGGTGGAAACGCGCCGCGCCGGCGCGCCTGCATCCGAAGGTGTGCGCTGGATCAGTGGTGGTACGGGCGATTTTGAAGTTGAAAACATCGAGCTCGCACATCGCGGCTCCAGCATCATTTTGCATTTGCGCGAAGACGCGATGCAGTACGCCAACACTTGGAAACTGAAAGAAATCGTTGGCAAATACTCTGACCACATCAGCTTGCCCATCTTGATGGAAAAAGAAGAGTGGAAAGACGGCGAACTGATTGGCAAAGACGAGAGCGAAGGCCGTCAACCTGGCAGCATGGTCAAAACTGGCGAATGGGAAGCCATCAACAAAGCCACGGCACTCTGGACACGTCCTAAAAAAGACATCACAGAAGAGCAATACAAAGATTTCTACAAACAAATTAGCAAAGACTTTGCCGAGCCCCTGACCTGGACGCACAACCGCGTGGAAGGCAGTACAGAGTACACGCAGCTTTTATACATCCCTTCACAAGCACCGCAAGACTTGTGGAACCGTGACAAAAAAGCCGGCATCAAGTTGTACGTGAAGCGCGTCTTCATCATGGACGATGCCGAAGCGCTCATGCCCAGCTATTTGCGCTTTGTGAAGGGCGTGGTGGACTCTGCCGATTTGCCCTTGAACGTCAGCCGTGAGTTGCTGCAAGAAAGCCGCGACGTCAAAGCCATTCGCGAAGGCTGTACCAAGCGCGTGTTGTCTATGCTGGAAGACTTGGCCAAACACAACGATGCACCAGAAGCTTCTGCCGATGGTGTGACCGACGTAGTGAGTGAAGAAGACAAAGCCAAGCAAGGCCAGTACACCCGCTTTTACAAAGAGTTTGGTGCGGTGCTCAAAGAAGGTTTGGGCGAAGACTTTGGCAACCGCGATCGCTTGGCTAAGTTGCTGCGCTTTGCTTCCACGTCGTCTGACGAAGTGAGTGTGTCTTTGGCCTACTACAAAGCGCGCATGAAAGAAGGCCAAGAAGCCATCTACTACATCACCGCCGACACACTGGCCGCCGCCAAGCACAGCCCACATCTAGAAGTGTTCAAGAAAAAAGGCATTGAGGTCTTGCTCATGACCGACCGCGTGGACGAGTGGGCCTTGAACTTCTTGAACGAGTTTGATGGCACCCCCATGCAAAGTGTCGCCAAAGGCGCCGTCGACTTGGGCACACTGCAAGACGAAGAAGAAAAGAAAGCCACTGAAGAAGCCGCAGAAGCCTTCAAGCCTTTGCTGGCCAAATTGAAAGAAGCTTTGAAGGACAAAGCAGAAGATGTGCGCGTGACCAGCCGCTTGGTGGACTCACCTGCTTGTCTTGTGGTCACCGACAACGGCATGAGCATGCAGTTGGCGCGCATGCTCAAACAAGCGGGCCAAGAAGCACCTGAATCTAAGCCAGTGTTGGAAGTCAATCCTGAACACGCTTTGGTCAAGAAGCTCGAAGGCTCTGTGCACTTTCATGACCTGGCAAACATTTTATTTGACCAAGCCTTGTTGGCCGAAGGCGGGATGCCTGCAGATCCAGCGGCTTATGTGCGTCGCGTGAATGCGTTATTGGTTTAAACCACCAGCAGCGGCTCTTGCATTTGCTCGATCTGCTCTTCCAACATTTGAACTTGGCCGCGCCAGTAATCGGGCGTGCCAAACCAAGGGAAGTTGATGGGGAAAATGGGATCGTCCCAACGGCGCGCTAACCACGCGCTGTAATGCACCAAGCGCAAGGTGCGAAGCGGTTCAATCAGCGCCAGCTCGCGCCGATCAAAATCTCGCACTTGTTCATAGCCTTCCAGCAACATGCTTAATTGACCTGAGCGCTGTTTGCGATCGCCAGATAAGAGCATCCACAAATCTTGCACGGCAGGGCCCATGCGGGCATCGTCTAAGTCAACGAAGTGCGGGCCGCCTCCCGGCAAGTCGGCAGGCGTCCACAAAATATTGCCAGGGTGACAATCGCCATGCAATCTGAGCATTTGAAAATTGGGCCAGTCACTGCCATTTGCAACGCCTAGGCCATTGGCATGCATCACATCCATGGCTTGCTGCCAAGTGTCTTGCCATGCGCGCTCTACTTCCATCGGAATGGCTTTGTTCTTGAAAAGCCAATCTTTGGGCTCTTGCATGAAGGTGTCGATGCTGAGTGCAGGTCGATTGTGAAATGGCTTGGCCGCACCCACAGTGTGAATGCGTGCCAAAAAACGACCGATCCATTCCAACACTTCATCGTCGTCCAGTTCAGGGGGACGACCCCCTCTTCGTTCGCTGACTGAAAAGGAAAAGCCTTGGAAGTCTTTGTGATTCACAGCGACACCAGATGCAGGTGCCTCAGACCTGTTCACATTGCTTGCAAAAACCTTGTGATGCAAAGTCCGTCCTTGCAAATTCAAAGGCGGCACCACCGGAACTTCTGCGGCCACCAACTCTGCCGCGAAGTCATGCTCCTCTTGAATTTGCGCATCGGCCCACCGACCAGGCCGATAAAACTTGGCCACCACACTGTCAGGCACTGGCGTACCATCGGTTTGGGTCGGCGTGCGTTCTGTTTCCAAGTGGATTTGGTACACGCGGTTCTCGTAAGAACTTAATGCAGTAAGACGACCATCGCCCATCAGACCTGTGTCGGCCAAGGCGTCTAAAACGACATCTGGCGTGAGCAAGGTGTAAGGATTGACATGGCTGTTTGCGCTAAGTTCATTGATCACAAGGCTATTTTCCGGTGAACTTAGCAGCGCGTTTTTCGATAAAGGACTGCACGCCCTCTTTGGCGTCTTCGCTGTTGGACAAGGTTTTTTGAACCGTTATAAATTCATGCATGGCAACCAGTGGCCCTTCCTCTACCGCCTTCAAAACATTTTGTCTTGTGGCCACCACGGCCATCGGCGCTTGCGCTGCTATGGCTTGTGCAATGTTCAGCGCTTCGCTCAATTGCATGCCTGCTGGCACCACGCGCTGTACAAAATTCAAGCGCAATGCTTCTGCGCTGCCAAACTCGTCGCCCGTTAGCAAATGCAACAAGGCATTGCCCATGCCGGCGCGCTCAGACATGCGCAAGGTGGCGCCGCCCGTGGCCATAATGCCGCGCTTCACTTCCAATTGCGAGAAGCGGCAGTTGTCTGCAGCCACCACAATGTCTGCAGCCAACATCAGCTCAATGCCCAAGGTATAGGTAATGCCTTGCACCGCCACCACCATGGGTTTGGTTCGACGGCGATAGCCTTCCATGCCCAAATTCAAAGGGTCGACCAAACCCAGCGGCACCGCTTTTTCGCCACGCTGCATCAGCGGCGCAATCGTGGGCAAATCAAGGCCCGCCGTAAAGTGATCGCCCATGGCATGCAACACGCCAACACGCAGTGTCGGGTCGTCGTCGAGCCGCGTATAGGCCTCACCCAACTCTCGGTACATCTTGGGCGTGAAGCCGTTGCGCTTGTTGGGTCGATTGATGCCGATCAGCAGCACGCCGTTGCGTACTTCCAAGTCAATGCTGCCTTCAGGATGAATGGTCGTCATAGAAATCCTTGCACTCAGGTTAAAGACAAGTGCGCCCAGCGCACTTGCGCAAGATCAATATTGATAAACACCACGGCCCGTTTTGCGACCCAATCTGCCTGCAGCCACCAACTCTTTCAGAAGCGGGCATGGGCGGTATTTGCTGTCGCCAAATTCTTTGAGGTAGACCTCCATGACGGCCAGACATACATCCAAGCCGATCATGTCGGCCAAGGCCAAGGGACCAATGGGTTGGTTGCAACCGAGCTTCATGCCGGCATCAATGTCGTCGGGTGTGGCCAAGCCTTCTGACAATACAAACAAGGCTTCATTGATCATGGGCACCAAAATACGGTTGACCACAAAACCAGGCGCATTCTTCACGGTGATGGGCGTTTTACCTAGAGCCGTGGCCAAGGCGTGCACGGCATCGTGTGTGGCATCGCTGGTTTGCAAACCGCGAATGATTTCCACCAGCGCCATCATGGGCACGGGGTTGAAAAAGTGCATGCCAATGAAGCGTTCGGCACGCGTGGTCACAGCAGCCAACTGTGTGATGGAAATTGACGACGTGTTGGAGGCGATGATCACTTCGGGCGCCAACATGCCATCCAGCTGTTTCAAGATTTTTATTTTCAAATCTTGATTTTCTGTCGCGGCTTCAATGACCAAATCTGCGTCTTGCAAGTCTTCGTAGCGCGTGCTGCCTTGAATTTTAGAAAGGGCTGCAGCCTTGTCTGCCTCCGTTATCTTTTCTTTTTTGAGCAAGCGGTCTAAGCTGCCAGACACCGTGGCAATGCCCTTGGCCACGGCGGCTTCCGAAATATCCACCATCACCACAGGAATGCCGACGACAGCACATGCTTGTGCGATGCCGTTACCCATGGTTCCCGCGCCAATAATGCCAACTTTTTGAATGATCATGATTTTAAAAATAGAAAGTTAAAAAATGATTCAAGGCTTGAACTCAAGCTCTGAAACGTTGACGCGTTAAGGCCAAGGCCACCCAAAAAGCGACTACCGTCACGCCGATCAGCAAACATAAATTGCTGGCGACATGGGTGGGCCATTGGTCCAAGAACAGCGGCCTGACCAATTCAATGGCCGCCGTCAAAGGCAAATAGTCAGTCAACGTTTGCAGCCAGCCCGGCAACTGTGTGCGCGGAAAATAAATGCCCGATAAAAACATCATGGGCGTTAAAAACAAAGTGAAGTAGTACGTGAAAAAGTCATAGCCTTTGGCCAGGGCATTGAAGATCAGCGCAATGCAACTGAAGGTCACGCCCACCATCCACAACACCGGCCACGCCAACAACAGCTTCCAACTGTGGCTGATGCCCAAGACCAGCATGACCCCCAAAATAGCGGTCACGGTGAACAGTGCTTTGAACGAAGCCCACAACATTTCGGCCATGACCACATCGTCTAAACGCACAGGCGCATTCATGATGCCGTCCCAGGTTTTTTGCATGTGCATGCGCGAGAAGGCCGAGTACAGAGCTTCAAAGGAAGCCGCATTCATGGCGCTCATGCAGATGCTGCCACTGGCCAAGAACAAAATGTAAGACACTTGCTGACCGCCCGTGGTCACCTCGCCCACCAAGGCCCCCAAGCCATAGCCAAAGGCCACCAACCACATGAGTGGCTCAGCAATGTTGCCCACCAAACTGGGAAGGGCCAACTTGCGCCATACCAACATGTTGCGCAAAAACACAGGCCACCAGCGCATGGACAATTGCGGAGGCGCCCATACAGATGGAATCACATGTTGTTTGCGCATCATGCGTTCTCCCTGATTTGTCGACCGGTAAGTTTCAAGAACAAGTCTTCTAAGTTGGCAGGACGATGCAAGCTTCGAACCTGCGGCCATGCCTGCAAAGCCATGAGCAAAGGCTGGGCTTGCGACGTGTAGAAGAAAGCCGTTTCGCCGCTGATTTCAACGCGTGCGGCATGTTGCCTTAAAGGCGAGTCCTCGTCGGCCAAGGCCAAAGCACCTTGCCCATACAACTCAACCACATCGGGTTCTAAGTGCTGTGCAATCAAATCGCGCGGCTTACCTTCGGCTATTTTTTTGCCATGGTCAATGACCAACAAGCGATCGCACAATCGCTCTGCTTCGTCCATGAAATGGGTGGTCAGCAAAATAGATTTGCCTTCTTGCATGAGCATTTGCAAACGCTCCCACATGAGATGCCGCGCTTGCGGGTCAAGCCCTGTGGTGGGCTCATCCAACATCAACATTTGCGGTTGATTGATAAGCGCACGCGCCAAACTCAGGCGGCGTTTCATACCGCCAGACAGCTCTCCCGGCTTGGCTTTGGCTTTGCTTGTCAAAGCGCCAAATTCCAACAGGGTGGCAATCCTGGATTTGATGTCGCGGTCTTTCATGCCGAAGTAACGGCCATACACCAGCAAGTTTTCTTCTGCGGTGAAATCAGGATCTAAGGTGTCCATTTGCGCCACAACACCCAAACGTGCCTTGATGGCCAAGGCTTCGTCGGGCATGGACAAATTCTCAAAATAAGTGATGCTGCCAGCGTCGGGGGCTGTCAATCCCAGGCACATCCGAAGGGTGGTCGTTTTGCCCGCACCGTTGGGGCCAATGACGCCCAGACATTCCCCTGGTGAGATGTGAAACGAAAGATCGTCCACGACGGTGTTGCTGCCAAAACTTTTGACCAAGTTTTCGACATTCAATAAATAATTCATGCCTTGATTGTGCCTCGGAGATACCTGCCAATTAATGACCCATTCAGGTTTTAAAAACCAAGCAGCCCTTATCAACCGGGGGCAAGAAGCTTGCTTGCCAGTCTCAATTTAATATGTATACTTATTAAATTAAAGAAAATCCCTAGGAGACTGACCTTGAACCTCTCTCACACAGCTGATTCTTTAGGCCGCTTAGAAGACTTGCCGGCAGACTACATTGCCGACATGAGCGCCTTGTCGATTGCGCCTTTGTGGCCGCAATTGCGGGGCCTGTTGCCTCACGGCAAGCCATCACGTGCCACTCAGCCCTTTGTTTGGCATTACAAAGATGTTCGCCCCCAGCTGATGCGCGCCGGGGAACTGACGCCCATTGAAAAAGCCGAGCGCCGCGTGTTGGTGCTGTGCAACCCAGGGCACGGCATTGAAAAGTTGGTGGCCACCCCGAACATTTACGTAGGCATGCAGCTGATCTTGCCGGGCGAAGTGGCCCCCAACCACCGCCATACACCCAGCGCCGTGCGCTTTGTGGTGGAAGGTGAAGGCGGCTTCACCACTGTTCAAGGTGAGAAATGCCCCATGCACAAAGGCGACTTGATCTTGACGCCTGCCGGACTTTGGCACGAACACGGCCACGAAGGCCAAGGCCCCGTAGTCTGGATGGATGCACTGGACTTGCCCATGGTTTACGGCATGGAGGCCTCCTACGCCATTGAAGGACCCTCGCAGAATGCCAGCCCAGATTTGGACGCCTCGCAAACCAAATACCAACGTGCAGGCCTTGTGCCTTTCAGTTCATTGAGCCAATCGGTCCGCGCGCCTTATCCCCAAATTCGCTACCCCTGGGTGGACGTCCGCAAAGCCTTGTTGGCACTCGACCAGGGCACGGCCAAAGACGATGCAGTTCAACTGGCTTATGTCAACCCAGAAACAGGCGCGCCGTGTTTGCCCACTTTGGGTTTTTCTGCGCAGTTGTTAAGAGAGGGTCTCGACTTCAGTCCACGCCGCCGCTCGGCCAGTTCCGTCATGCATGTGATTGAAGGCCGCGGGGAATCTGAAATTGATGGCGTGACCCTGAAATGGTCAGAAGCCGATACGGTGGCCATTCCCACACACGCTCAAATCAAGCACCGCGCCAGCAACGGCCAAGCCTATCTTTTCCATGTGGACGATGCGCCTACACAGCGCGCATTGGGCTTTTATCAGGAGTTCTCTGCATGACCACCACGGGTAAAAAGTTCATCGTTGTGGGCGGTGGCATTGGCGGCTTGGCTGCAGCTGTTGCGCTCAGCCAGCAAGGTGTTCATGTGACTGTTTTAGAACAAGCGGCTCAACTGGGTGAAATTGGCGCAGGGGTTCAATTGGGCCCGAATGCTTTTGCAGCGCTTGACGCTTTAGGTGTGGGCGAAACCGCTCGCAAGCGGGCTGTGTTTACCGAACGGCTCATCATGATGGATGCGGTCGATGGTTCTGAGATTGGCAGCTTTCCAGTAGGACAGGCTTTCCGCGATCGCTTCCAAAATCCTTATGCCGTGATTCACCGTGCAGACATCCACACCTCGATGTTGGAAGCGACTCAAGGCTCGAATCTGATCCAGGTGGAAACCTCCACCAAGGTGGTCAGCTTGTCACAAGACGATCATGGTGTGACATCCGTCGACCAAAATGGCCGCATCTTCAAAGCAGATGCCTTGGTGGCCGCCGATGGTGTGCGCTCTGTGATCCGCGAAAAACTGTTCAACGATCCACCTCGCATTTCAGGCCACGTGGTTTACCGCGCGGTGGTGCCAGTGGCAGAAATGCCCCTTGATTTGCAAATCAATGCGCCCGTGGTTTGGGCGGGCCCCGACTGCCATTTGGTGCATTACCCGCTGCGCGATGGTCAGCAATACAACTTGGTCGTGACCTTTCACAGCCGAGACGAAGAGGAATGGGGCGTGACGGATGGCAGCAAGGAAGAGGTGCTCAGTTACTTTGATGGTATCTGCCCGCGCGCAAGGCAAATGCTGCACCTTCCCAAAACTTGGCGGCGCTGGGCCACCGCTGATCGCAACCCCCTTGAAAAATGGGGCGATGGCCGCGTGACCATGTTGGGTGATGCCGCACACGGCATGTTGCAGTACATGGCGCAAGGCGCGTGCATGGCCATTGAAGACGCTGTGACTTTGGGCGAAGCCATGAAGCATTGCCAAGGTGATGTGGTCAAAGCCTTTCAGCTATATGAGAAGAGTCGAATTCCGCGCACGGCAAGGGTGGTACTGTCTGCCCGTGAAATGGGCCGCCTCTATCACGCCAAAGGTGTGGAGCGCTTGGTACGCAACCAACTGTGGGAGGGCCGCACGCCCGAGCGCTTCTACGATGCCCTTGAGTGGCTGTATGGCTGGCGTGCTGAAAACTCATTGACCCATTAAAGACCTTCATTTCGTGTCAGTGCCTACTCGGACTCATCGACAAAAGAGCCTCCTACAATAGGCCATCGTGCGAATCTAGGGAGTCCGAGTGTCCGATCAATTGGCGGTGATACCGCAATACCTGATGCCCAAGCTGGCCATGACCCGCTTAGCAGGCCTTGTGGCCAGTGCTGAGTGGGGCGCATTGACCACCTGGATCATCCAGCGTTTTGTCAAACGCTACAACGTCAACATGTCAGAGGCGGCCCACGCCGACCCAGCGCATTACAAAAGCTTCAATGAATTTTTTACACGCCCTTTAAAAGACGGCACACGCCCCTTGGCCAGCAGCGAATGGATTTGCCCAGTGGATGGCGCCATCAGCCAGTGCGGCGCCATTGAACACGATCAGATTTTTCAAGCCAAAGGCCATCACTACAGCACCCGTGCATTGGTCGGCGGCGATGCGACGCTGGCTGCACAATTTCAAAATGGTCAATTTGCAACGCTGTATTTAAGCCCGCGCGATTACCACCGCATTCACATGCCGATTGCAGGCAAGTTGCTGCGCATGATTCATGTACCGGGTGATTTGTTTTCTGTGAACCCCACCACGGCGCGCGGTGTGCCAGGTTTGTTTGCGCGCAACGAACGT
>SXXD01000165.1 GCA_005789685.1 Burkholderiales bacterium | reverse complement strand
TCATGAGCACAACGCGGTCGGCAACTTCCAAGGCTTCTTCTTGGTCATGCGTGACAAAAATACTGGTAACGTGCAAATCGTCGTGCAGACGGCGCAACCAGCGGCGCAACTCTTTGCGCACTTTGGCATCTAGCGCGCCAAGGGGCTCATCGAGCAACAACACTTTCGGTTCTACCGCCAATGCACGCGCCAATGCAATGCGTTGACGCTGTCCACCAGAGAGTTGTGAAGGGTAGCGATCTGCCAGCCAATCCAGTTGCACCAAATTCAACAGGTCGTGCACTTTTTGTTGAATGACCGAATCGGTTGGGCGCACGTTGCGGGGCTTCATGCGGAGGCCAAAAGCCACGTTTTCAAATACCGTCATGTGACGGAACAAAGCATAGTGTTGAAACACAAAACCCACTTGGCGCTCGCGCACATGCACGTGGGTGGTGTCCTCACCGCTAAAAGCTATGGTGCCGGTATCGGCTGTTTCCAAACCCGCAATGATGCGCAGCAAAGTGGTTTTGCCGCAGCCCGAAGGGCCAAGCAAGGCCACCAATTCGCCTGAGTCAATGTCAAGGCTGACATCACGCAGTGCGTGAAAATTGCCAAACTGTTTGTGGACATTTCTAATTTCGATGCTCATGATGCGGCTTTCACTGACAGTGCTGTAGAAGCTGTCTGGGTATTTTCTGGTGATAATTCGCCGATGGCTTTCATCTCGCGTTCGTGGCGCCATTCGGCCACCGACTTGATCACCAAGGTGACCAGCGCCAGCAAAGCCAACAAAGACGCCACTGCAAAAGCGGCCACCGATTGGTACTCGTTGTACAAAATTTCAACATGCAAAGGCATGGTGTTGGTCTGGCCGCGAATATGACCCGAGACCACCGACACCGCACCAAATTCACCCATGGCACGTGCGTTGCACAAAATCACGCCGTAAATCAAACCCCACTTGATGTTGGGCAGCGTGACATACCAAAATGTTTGCCAGCCTGTAGCACCCAACACAATAGCGGCCTGCTCTTCCTCGTTGCCCTGTGCTTGCATGAGGGGAATGAGTTCGCGTGCAATGAAGGGAAATGTGACAAAGATGGTGGCCAACACAATGCCTGGCACTGCAAAGATCACTTTCACGTCATGCTCTTGTAGCCAAGGACCAAACCAGCCCTGGGCGCCAAACATCAACACATACACCAAGCCAGCCACCACAGGTGATACCGAGAACGGCAAGTCCACCAAGGTGGTCAGCACCGATTTACCTTTGAATTCGTATTTGGCAATGCACCATGCGGCAGATACACCAAATACCAAATTGAGGGGCACTGCAATGAGCGCCGTGATCAGTGTGAGTCGAATGGCCGACCATGCATCGGGTTCTTTAAGCGCTTCCCAATAAGCGTCGAAGCCTTTGCGCAATGCTTCTGCAAAAACTGCAGCCAGCGGCAAGACCAAAAATAAAAACAAGAAGACCAGCGAAATACCAATGAGCGTGTACCGCACCCATACGGCTTCAGTGGTGCCTGCTTCTGCGCAGCGAACGATGGGCGTGCTCATACAGGCTCTCCTGAGTGACGTCGCTGCCAAGTTTGCAAGCCATTGATGACCAAGAGCAAGATGAAAGAGATCACCAACATCACGGTCGCTACTGCCGTCGCACCGGCGTAGTCGTATTGCTCTAACTTGCCAATGATGATGAGCGGTGTGATTTCAGAAATCATGGGCATGTTGCCCGCAATGAAAATGACGGAGCCGTATTCACCAATGGCCCGCGCAAAGGCCATGGCAAAGCCTGTAAGCAAGGCTGGAGCAATAGAAGGAAATATAACGCGCGTAAAAGTTTGCCAACGTGAAGCGCCCAAACAAGTGGCAGCTTCTTCCAATTCTTTTTCAGCATCTTCCAGCACAGGCTGCACTGTGCGAACCACAAACGGTAAACCAATGAAGATGAGCGCAATCACAATGCCGTTGGCGTTGAAGGCCAGTTGAATGCCCATAGGCTCTAGGTGCTGCCCCACCCAACCATTGCCGGCCAACAATGCCGTTAAAGAAATACCAGCCACTGCGGTGGGCAATGCAAAAGGTAAGTCTACCAATGCGTCAACAATTTTTTTGCCAAAGAACTGATAACGCACTAACACCCAGGCTACCAGCAAGCCAAACACCACATTGACCAAAGCAGCAATCAAAGATGCGCCAAAGGTAAGGCGGTAAGACGCCATGACACGTGGGCCAGTGACAGCATCCCAAAACTGATCCCATGTGAGCGTGAATGTTTTGAACACCAGCGCCGACAATGGAATGAGCACAATCAAACAAAGGTACATCAAGGTGTACCCCAAGGTGATCTTGAAACCGGGCAAAACTCGGGCGGGCGCCCTGCGCTTGACAGGGGCTGCCGCTGCGGAACGAGAGAGCATGAATTACTTAACGGTGTACAGCTTGTCGAAATTGCCACCGTCGTTGAAGTGCACTTTTTGCGCTTCAGCGAAAGAGCCAAACACTTCGTTCACAGTGAACAACTGCAAAGGCTTGAAGGTTTTGCTGTATTTTTTCAAGATGGCAGGGTTGCTAGGGCGCAAGGCGTGCTTGGCGGCAATCTCTTGTGCTTCATCAGAGTAAAGGTAGTTCAGATAGGCCTTGGCCAAATCGCCAGTGCCTTTTTTGTTGACTGTGCGCTCCACAACTGCCACGGGGTTTTCGGCCACGATGCTGATGGAAGGATGGATGGCATCCACTTTGCCAGCACCAAATTCGTTATCGACAGAAATCACTTCAGATTCAAACGTAACAAGCACATCGCCAATGTTGCGTTGCAAGAAGATGGTGGTGGCATCGCGGCCACCCTTGGCCAACACAGGCACGTTTTTGTAGAGCTTGGCTGCGAAGGCTGCAGCATCTGCATCAGTGCCGCCCTTTTTGCGCACATAGCCCCATGCCGCCAAATAAGCCATGCGGCCATTGCCACCTGTTTTGGGGTTGACCACAATGACTTGAATGCCAGGCTTGATGAGGTCGTCCCAGTCTTTGATGTTTTTGGGATTGCCATTGCGGGTGAGGAACAGCATAGTGGAGCTGGTAGGCGATGCGCTATGCGGAAATCGTTTGGTCCAATCTGCCGCCACGATGCCTTTGCTGGCCAAGAACTCGATGTCGGTGGTGGTATTCATGGTGACCACATCGGCATCGAGACCGTCATTCACGGCGCGAGCCTGCGCACTAGAGCCGCCATGCGCTTGGTCAATCTTGAGGTCTTTGCCAGTGGTCTTTTTGTAGTTGGCCACAAAAGCAGAGTTGTATTCTTTGTAAAACTCGCGGGCAACGTCGTAGGAGGCGTTCAGCATTGTTTGGGCGGAGACGTTGAGGCCAGAAACGGCCAGCAAAGCGGCTGCGGCGATGGATTTGATGTTGTTCATGATGCGTCTCAAATGAGTAAGGACGCGATTGTGAAACCCATCCTTCAAAACTCAAACGAATCATTTGTTGTTTGTTTATACAAAAAAAGCATATAGAGCAAAATACGCTCTCAATTCAACCCACCGAGTAGCTTTTGGATTTAGTTCAAGCCACAAGGGCAACTGACTTCACTTGCGCCCAAACAGGCATGCCTACTTGCAAGGCCAATTCGTTGACGGCGCGCTTGGTCACCCTGGCAAGCACTTCTTCAGCGCCGCACTTCAAAACCACCATCACTTGGGATGGATGCTTTTCTGGCGTCATGCTTTGAATGCTTCCTCGCAGTTGGTTTTGAATGCTCGTGTTTGTTGGCTCTGATGTAGCCAAACTCACATCACGCGCCAAAATGCGAATGCGCACCGCTTTGCCAACAGGTAGTCCAGCATCGCGCATCCAAATGCAACCGCCGTCAAAATCGACGCGTGACAAATGCCACTGCGCATCTACCGCACCAATGCAACCCTCAATCAGCGCGCCAGCATCTTCTCCCACAACCACTGGGTTCACAACCTGGGTTAGCACCGCGCTCACAGAACCTTGTGCTTTGACATGTCCTTGGTCCAACACCACCAAGTGATCGGCAAGGCGAGTCACCTCTTCGGCAGAGTGAGTGACATACAACATGGGTATCTTCAGCTCATCACGCAACCTGGCAAGCCAAGGGAAAATTTCTTGACGACGCGCAGCGTCCAATGAGGCCAAAGGCTCGTCCATTAATAGCAATTGCGGCTGCATGGCAATGGCCCGCGCAATGGCAACGCGCTGACGTTCACCACCCGATAGTTCAGCGGGCATTCGTTGCAACAAACTGCCAATG
>SXXD01000164.1 GCA_005789685.1 Burkholderiales bacterium | reverse complement strand
TCAACTTGCACGACGCGGCGACCACTCACGCACTGACCCAAATCTTTGTCAGGGGTCAAGATACGCACCTGATGCACGGTGCGGTCTTCGCACGCCACCCGCACGGCTGAAGCAAGTGCGTCGTCGGCTTCGAACTCGGTCATCGCCCAGACCGTAAATCACGGTGGGGTCGGTTTGCAAGCGCATGCCAATTTTGATACGGTTGTGAAAAACAGAGGAGATAAAAGGTCGATCGCTGGCACGACCTGTTTCTTTTTCTACGATGCTGGCCAAAATGAGAAGCTCATCTGGAGTGCTGAGGGGCGAATTGGCTGGCTTTTGCGCCCAAACTTTGGTCAACTGAAGGTCCATGGCTTTGAGGGCGCGGTTCATCACCGCAAGGTCCGAAGAGCCCTTTCCATAACTGTAGGTGTCAGGATAGAAGCGACCTTCAGGGTGCACATTGGGACGACCCAATTGCGCCATGATTTGTTCATCCGACATGCCTTGTGTAATGTCTTTCAGGAATTCAGCCTTGGCCAAGGCTTGCTTGACTTGCTTGAAAGTCCAACCCTCCACCAGCGTGACATAGCGCAGACTTTCCTCGCCGCGGGTTAGCATGTTCAGAGCCATGCGAGGTGACATCTCTGGGGTGATTTCATAACTGCCTGCTTTGATGGCGCGGTCTTGCCCAGACAGCCTAAACCACAGCACCAGCAAAGAAGGAGAAACATCGGCACCCACATCCGCAAAGGCTTGTGCCACGCCCTTGGGCGAGGTTCCAAGCTCGATGGACAAATCGAGTACCTGCGGGCTGGGTGAAGTGCCTGAAACTTGGGTTTTGAAACCCATGGGCAAATGAAGCCAAGCCCAAGCCGTCGCCAAAACAGCCACCAGCATCAAAGTCGACAGGGTCAGAAAGACGCCCCACGAAGCTTTATTACGTGAAGTCATGCTTTTTGGAGCTTTAGAAGCGGGGCGACTCAAACCTTGGATCCTTTGGGTTACTCAGAGGAGATCATAATTCAGCCATGGACCTGATTGAACCTCATTTGAAATTCTCGCCTTCTGGCCTGCTGAAGCCCCAACATTGGGGGCTCATTTTGGCCGAGGGCCCCGATGCCGGCTCATTTTTACAAGGACAACTGACCAACGATGTCTTGCTATTGCCAGAGGGGCAGGCTCGCTTTGCAGGTTATTGCTCTGCCAAAGGCCGCTTGTTGGGTAGTTTTGTGGTGCTGAAGGTCAGCAAAGAAAAGTTCCTCTTGGTCTGCCACCAAGATTTGCTGCAAGCCATGGTTAAGCGCTTGTCGATGTTTGTGATGCGTGCCAAGTTGAAAATCAGCGATGCGTCAGGGCTTTACGACATTCGCGGCCTGCTTGGCGAAACCGCCCTGATTGCCTGCCCAGCCTTGAAAGAAGCAGCGCCTTGGCAGGCAAGGCAAGTAGGTGAAACTTACTTTGTCAAATTACATAATGCATTGAATGCCGGCACTCAAGTGCAACGGCTAATTTGGTTCGGATTAAAAGGCGAAGCATCAAGCGCCGCATTCTTGAACCAGACCTACCCCAATATCACCGAGGAAGCTTGGCAACTTGCTGAAGTCTTGTCGGGTATCAGCATGGTTCAAACGGCAACCGCGGAGGCTTTTGTGCCGCAAATGTTGAACTATGAATCTGTCGACGGCGTTAGCTTTAAGAAGGGCTGCTACCCAGGTCAAGAAGTCGTTGCTAGAAGTCAATTTCGCGGCACGCTCAAACGCAGAGCATTCATCGTTTCATGCACGGCGCCCATGTTGGTAGGCCAAGAAATTTTCTCTTCTGACGATGCCGAGCAAGCCTGCGGCATGGTCTCGAGTGCCAGCAAGTTCCAGCCCCTTGAAGGTCAAACGCCCGAGTGGTGGGGCATTGCATCACTGCAACTCAGTGCCACAGAGCATGCGCTTCAATTAGGCTACGCAGGTGGGCCCAGCCTGGTGCTCAAGTCACTCCCCTACCCCTTGCTAGAAGACCTTTAAGTCCATTCAATTGAGCTTCAGCGACATTCCAATGTGATCGATGCCCGCGTCGTCAAAAACGTCGCCGTGCGATTCGAAGCCCAGTTTTCGGTAAAAAACTTCTGCGCTGCACTGAGCATGCAAGATGACTTCATGATCACCCCTTTGGCGAGCAGCTTCAATGAAAGCTTCTACAAGCATTCGACCTAGATTGCCACCCCTCAAAGGCTTTGAAACAGCCATTCTGCCAATTTGAGCCACATGGGCTTGAGGCTGCAACAGGCGTCCTGTTGCCACGCCTTGGCCGAGTTTGTTAAGTACCACAGCGTGCAAAGCGTGATCGTCGAGTTCGTCTAATTCAAGTTCAACCGGAACTTCTTGCTCGTCCACAAAAACTTCATGCCGCAAAGCTGAAGCCATGGTTTTCAATTCAGACCATGAACCCATTTTGAGATCAACCACAGGCTGTCCCGCTTCATAAATGAGCAAGATATGTCGCAGCGCTTCTGGTATGGGTTTAGAAGTTTGTGTATGAGGATCTGCAAAAACATAAATTAATTCGCCACTGACCAGCAACTTGTCACCTCTGAAAATACCCGCTTCAAACACCATGGACGAGTTGCCCAACTTGCTGCATTTCATGCCGATGCTGAGATCGTCGTCCATGACGGCAGATGAGTGGTATTCAAGCGTGGCTTTTTTCACATACAACTCACCGCCTAGCAATTTAAAGGCAGTTTCGTAGGGCAATGCGATACGGCCCCAATAGGCGGTGACGGCCGTGTCAATATAGGATAAATAATGCCCATTGAAGACAATTTTTTGCATGTCGATTTCGGCCCAGCGTACGCGCAGACGGTGGAAAAATCGGAAGTCGCTTCGTTTCATGGCTAGGCTTTCTGTCTCACAAGGGTAAAATAAAAAAAGTTGAGTTCAATCGTACCGCATCACAAGAGAACACCATGGCCTTCATCAATTACGTCACCCAAATTCAAATCGATTTCGGCGCCATTCAGCTTTTGAAGCAAGAGTGCGAGCGGGTCGGAATTCACAAACCCCTTATCGTGACCGACCAGGGTGTCAAGGCTGCAGGTATTCTGCAAAAGGCATTGGATGCGCTGCCTGGTGTTCAAGTGGCTGTTTTTGACCAAACACCCTCCAACCCTACAGAGGCGGCAGTTCGGGCTGCCACCGAGGTTTACAAGGCCCATGGCTGCGATGGTTTGATTGCCGTGGGCGGCGGATCCTCCATCGATTGCGCCAAATGCGTGTCCATTGCAGTGTCGCACGAAGGGCCACTCAAAACCTACGCCACCATTGAAGGCGGCTCACTGAAAATCACTGACCGCGTAGCGCCCCTCATCGCAGTGCCTACCACCAGCGGCACAGGCAGTGAAGTGGCCAGAGGTGCCATTTTGATTGTTGACGATGGCCGCAAATTGGGCTTTCATTCTTGGTTCATTGTGCCCAAGGCAGCCATTTGCGATCCCGAGCTGACTTTCGGATTGCCACCCATACTCACTGCCGCCACCGGCATGGACGCCATTGCCCACTGCATGGAAACCTTCATGGCGGCCCCCTTCAATCCGCCTGCCGACGGCATTGGTTTGGATGGTTTGCAACGCGCTTGGGCCCACATCGAACGAGCCACTCTTAATGGCCAAGACAAAGAAGCCCGCATGCACCTCATGAGTGCCTCGATGCAAGGTGCTATGGCATTTCAAAAAGGTCTAGGGTGTGTTCACTCTCTGAGTCACAGCTTAGGCGGTGTCAATCCCAGACTGCACCACGGGACTTTGAATGCCATGTTCTTGCCAGCAGTGGTTCAGTTCAACGCCAGCGCTGAATCGGTTCAAAAAGAGAATCGTTTAAACCGCATGGCGCAAGTCATGGGGCTAAGCTCTGGCTCAGAAATTCCTCAAGCCATTCAAGACATGAGTGCCAGATTGGGATTGCCAAACGGTCTGGCGGCCATGGGGGTCACAGCGTCTATGTTTGATGCCATCATCCACGGCGCTATGGCCGACCATTGCCACAAAACCAATCCACGCATTGCCACCCCCGAGGAATACAGAGAGATGTTGGCGGCTTCTATGTAATCAGAGGTCTTGGACCTCTGACATCTGAGGCTCACGAAGCCAAGCCGCAAATTCTGCGGCCATTTTTTCACTGGCAGACACTGCGGCTTGCCAGACTTTGACACGCGATTGCAAATCTTGGCCGTAAGTTGAAAAGTCTTGACGGTCTGGCAACTTACCGTTAGGCAATGTTTTCACCCATTCTGGATTGGGTGCCAACACCACCGTGTTGTCTAAAAATGATGTGGCCTTGTGCCGCCATTTCAATTGTTTGTCCAGCCAACCAGGCACCACAGATTTTTGAAAATGAGGGTACAGAACAAGGCCACTTTGTTTGGCACTTGATGCGCTGGTTTTCCAATCAAGGTGCAAGTGGTAATCCGTGATGCCACCATCCCAATAGGCGCCCGACGGGGCGCCTTCAATGTCGCGCACAGATTTCAATACAAATGGAATGGCGCAGCTGGCTTGCAACACGTCCATGAAATTGCCTGGCGTCAATGACAAGTGGCGAGTCGCATAGTCATGCGTGCCAAAGGGCAATGCACCCGACGAAGAAAATACAACACGCTCAAGCAAAGTGCCCATGGCTTTGCGGTGAATGACATTGCTTAGAAATGCAGCACCATAACCCAGCGGACTGAGCACAGCATGCTCACGCTTGAGCAAGCCTTTGCCGCGAGATGTGAGCACATGAAGTCGATAGCGGGGATGCGTTAGCAATGACTCAATGCTGCCACCGTAAAACACATCCAAGTTCTCTCGAAATGAATCGCTCACTTGTTGGGCGCTTGGAAATTTTTCACCGGGCCTCAATTCGTAATGCTGGTGAATGTAATCTTTTTCAAGCCTAAGTAGCCCTGCTTGACTGTCTGGCATGCAAGCCGTGGCCATGCGCCAAGCGCCAATTGAAGCGCCCACCAAATCGACAGCTTGCTGACTGGTTGGTAACCACTCGTTGAAAATAAAACGATCGAGAGGTCCTAGAATTAAACCTTTAGGCCCACCTGCGGCTGCAGGTATCACGCCAATGTCCGCGGCACTCAAACCATGTTGAGACAGCCGTTGCCTAGCTTGCGGACCTGCATAAATGCAAAGGGCTTTCACACCTTAAGCCTTGTTTTGAAGTTTGGCAAATGCAGAGGCCATGGCACTTTGTCCTGCGTCAACCGATTGCGCAGACCCTGACAAGCGATGGGTCTGCTGCCCCTGACGAGGGCCTCCCTCAAAACGATTTTCTCGGATGCGCTGCGCATTGGCAGGTGCGGCATCGTTCAGTTTCATGGTGAGGCCAATGCGCTTGCGTGCCACATCCACCTCGGTCACTTTGACTTTTACAATGTCGCCGGTCTTTACGATTTCACGCGCATCCGTGACGAATTTGTTGCTAAGTTGGCTCACATGAACCAAGCCGTCTTGGTGAACACCCAAATCAACAAAGGCACCGAAGGCAGCCACGTTGCTCACAGTGCCTTCTAAAATCATGCCTTCCTTCAAGTCACGGATGTCATCGACGCCATCGTTGAACCTGGCCACCTTGAAATCAGGCCGAGGATCACGGCCAGGCTTTTCAAGTTCAATCAGAATGTCTTTGACAGTAATGACACCAAACTTTTCGTTGGCAAACAATTCGGGGCGCAATGTTTTGAGCATGTCAGCCCTGCCCATGACGTTCTCTACAGGCTGCGCCACTTTGGCCATGATGGCCTCCACCACAGGATAAGTCTCGGGGTGAACGCCCGTCATGTCGAGAGGGTTGTTGCCGCCGCGGATGCGCAAAAAACCAGCGCTTTGCTCAAAAGTTTTAGCGCCAAGGCCTGTCACTTTCAACAAATCTTGACGGTTCTGAAAGGCACCATGGGCCTCACGCCAACGCACCACTGACTTGGCCACACCGCCCGACAAGCCAGAAACACGAGACAACAAGGGCACGCTGGCCGTGTTCAGATCGACACCCACCGCATTCACGCAATCTTCCACCACGGCTTCTAAAGTTCGTGCCAATTCGGTTTGATTCACATCGTGCTGGTACTGCCCTACGCCTATCGATTTAGGGTCAATTTTGACAAGCTCTGCCAGTGGATCTTGCAAGCGCCTTGCAATGCTGGCGGCGCCGCGCAAGCTCACATCAACATTGGGCATTTCTTGGCTGGCAAATTCACTGGCTGAGTAAACAGAAGCGCCCGCTTCACTGACCACTACTTTCTGAATTTCAGGACCGTCAGGAGAAGTCAGTTGCTTGATCAGGTCAGCCGCTAATTTATCGGTTTCTCGACTTGCCGTGCCATTGCCAATGGCGATCAAATTGACGCCATGTTTTTGACTCAGTTTGAGCAAGGTATGGAGTGATCCGTCCCAATCACGCCTTGGCTCATGGGGGTAAACCGTGGCAGTTTCAACCAGCTTGCCAGTGGCATCCACCACCGCCACTTTCACGCCTGTGCGAATACCAGGGTCAAGCCCCAAAACCACACGAGGGCCTGCGGGTGCAGCTAGCAATAAATCACGCAAATTGTCTGCAAAGACTTTGATGGCCACCTTCTCTGCATCTTCGCGCAATCGGGTGAAGAGATCACGCTCTAGAGACAAGCTTAGCTTGACGCGCCAAGTCCACAAAACGGTTTTGCGAATGAGATCGTCAGAGGGTCTGGCAGCGTGCGACCATTTGAGGTGCAAAGCAATGCGCCCTTCGGCCAGAGCACTGGCTGCTTGAGCTGCGGCAGTTGCGGTTAAGGGTGCAACAGACGCATTGAGTGCTTCTGGTTCTGGCAAGCTAAGTTTGGCATCTAAGAGCTCTAAAGCGCGGCCCCTGAATACAGCCAATGCGCGGTGTGACGGCACACGACCAATGGGCTCGCTGTAGTCAAAATAATCTCTGAACTTGGCCACTTCAGGCTGGTTTTCATCTTTGCCCGAAGCCAGTTGGCTGGTGAACAAGCCCTCCTTCCAAAGCCACTCTCGCAAGGCTTGAATGAGGGATGCGTCTTCTGCCCAGCGCTCCGACAAAATATCGCGCACGCCATCCAGTACTGCACCCACTGTTGAAAAGTCTGCGCCTTCGATGGCATCCGCAGGTTTCAAAAAAGCTTGCGCTTCGTCTTGCGGATTGAGTGAAGGATTGGCCCACAAAGCGTCAGCCAGCGGCTCAATGCCAGCCTCTTTGGCAATCATGCCTTTGGTTCTGCGTTTGGGCTTGTAGGGCAAATACAAATCTTCCAAGTCTTGCTTGGTAGCCGCTTGGTCAATGGCCAATTGCAAATCGGGTGTGAGCTTGCCTTGCTCGGCAATGCTTCTAAGAATGGTCGCCCTGCGCTCTTCCATTTCGCGCAAATAGCCTAAGCGGTATTCAAGTTCACGCAACTGAATATCGTCTAAGCCGCCAGTGGCTTCTTTGCGGTAACGGGCAATGAAAGGCACGGTGGCACCACCATCGAGCAAACTCACAGCCGCCTGAACCTGTTCAGGCCGAATTTTGATTTCTGTGGCCAGCTGGCCCAATATTTTCTGCATCTCGAGGGCTATTTCTATTAATTCATCAATTCAAGCCGACGAGTTTGCCACACTCAGGTGGTGGTTTTTTAACCGCGCAGTTCGGCCTTGAGTTTTTCACCAATATCGGGACGGGCTGCAAATGGATTGGGTGGATTTTGCTGCTGAACAATGGCTTCCATTCGAGTTTGGACGTTACCCAAAGCCTGCGGATGGCTGTAAATGTAGAACTGATCGTTTGCAACGGCCTCAAACACCATTTCTGCCATTTGAGCCGCAGAAACCTTGCCACTGCTCACAGCTTTGTTGCTCATGGCTTGGCCAATCAATTGGCTCTTGGTGGCCTTTTGATGCGGCAAATCGGCAGGACGGTTGCGATGGCTCTGACTGATGCCCGTAGGCACAAAGTAAGGGCACAAAACGCTGGCACTGACCTGATCCGAAACCAATTTCAAATCTTGGTACAAAGTTTCAGTCAAAGCTACTACGGCATGTTTGCTGACGTTGTACACGCCCATGTTGGGTGCTGTCAACAAGCCGGCCATGCTGGCTGTATTGACGATATGACCTTCGTAATGCGGGTCTTTTTTGGCGGCCTCCAACATAATGGGCGTGAACAAGCGAACGCCATGCACCACACCCCAAACATTGACACCCAAGACCCACTGCCAATCGGCCACAGTGTTTTCCCAAACCAAACCGCCAGAGCCTACACCTGCATTGTTGAACACAAAGTGCGGTACACCAAAATGCGCAACAACGTCTTTGGCCAGAGCTTCCATTTGCTCAGCATTGGAAACGTCAACGCGTTTGGCAAACACTTTGACACCCAAGGCTTTGATTTCGGCTTCGGCTTTGTCGAGCGCGTCTTGTTGCACATCAACCAAGACCACATTCATTTTGAGTCTGGCCGCAATGCGTGCACATTCCAAACCAAAACCAGAACCGCCGCCAGTTAAAACAGCCGTTTTATTTTCAAAATTGCGAATCATGATTTGACCTTCTTCAAAATAAATCCGTTGCGGGGAAAATGAACATGAACGACGCCCGTTCGCTGATCTTCGCGGCGCAGTATGAGACGTGTTTTGGTAGCCGCTACCAAAGTACCTTGAGTAGGTTCTAATCCAAAATTGTCAGCGGTGATGGTGACTTCCGACCCCAAATCAATGCCATGCTCATTGACAAATGCCATTTGAGTGACATCGCCGGGGGTGGCTTGATTGGCCGCTTCTAAGGCTAGCTCAGCTGTCATCTTTTCATGAACGCCATGACCGATGGCTTTCATGCGAGTCATCCAATCCTTCAGCAAAGGCGTGGCATCCAAAATGCCTGACAAACTGGGGGTACGCTCTAAAGTAAACCAAATAGGATGGTAAGCAGAAAAATCGGCAATGCTAGGGGCATCGCCCAGCAAATTTGGACGCTCTGTGAGCATGTCAGACAAACGTCGCAACTGGCTTTTGTACGTGCTTGTCCCTTCTCCAATGGCCATGCGCGGGGCACCCCCTCGCATTGCAGCGCGGTCTGCCACAAAGGCTTGAATGGCTTCTTCAGGCACACCCGC
>SXXD01000025.1 GCA_005789685.1 Burkholderiales bacterium | reverse complement strand
GCAGGTGAATTGGTTTCACCTTTGCAACCAAATTCAGGCGTTGTGGTTTTGGCAAACAACACCGCGCCAGATTCGCGCAAGCGCGCTGTGACGGGCGCATCTATTTCCCACGTTTGATTTGGATCAACGGTACGACTACCTCGCAATGTAGGCCAACCCCGCGTGAGAATTAAATCTTTGATGGATGCAGGCACACCTTCCAACGCGCCCACTTCTGCGCCCCCATGAAGTGCTGCTGTGCGATGCGCTTGCCACCTGGCTTCACTGGCCTTTGCACAGTTCATCGCTACTTTTTCATCGACCAATGTGAAGGCATTGAGCTTGGGATTGAGTTTCTCAACGCGCGCCAGCAAGGCCTTGGTTGCATCCACAGGCGATGCTTGACCACTTCGATACAAATGCAACAACTGCTCCGCTGTGCATAGCGTTAAATCTGTGGGCGTGTTGAGAGTTGTCATGGTCGTGTCCTGGTTTGAGGGCTGAGTTTTTTCCAAGGCAAATCGCCGGGGTCAGCCGCCATGGGGCCAGGCGCCTTGGCCACAATGACTTGAGAAGCAATGGGTGTGAAGTCTGCGCGGAAGTGGTTGGAACTTTTGGCCACCACAAGCTTCATTTTTTCAGCATGAATGCCAACTGTGCGCAATAACTGACGATCGAGTAATTGCATTTTGCCGCTCACCACAGCCACCAAAATGCCTTCAATTTCCAAGCAAGCGCTGAGGCCCATCTGCACGGTCACGCCCGTCATCATGGGCCCTTTTAAAACACATTTGCCATCGCTCAGCGCCTTGACCGTGAACCTGCCTTGCACAGGTGGATCACTGAGCTGACCCGTAAAAATGGGCACGGCTTTACCCAGCGCGCAATCGATTTGCGCACCAATGCCTGCTTCATGTGCCATCTTTGCAGCATTGGGATCAAACATCAAACCCAGTGCGACCTGACCCGGAAAGACTTTTCCTGCGCCCTGTTGAAGCAATGCGTGCAACATGCCCGTGGTGTTGCTGTCGCCACCTGCGCCCGGGTTATCTTGGGTGTCTGCAATGACCGCTGGCAATGATGAGGTGGCTGCTTTGGCCATGGCCTGCACCACCGCTTCGCGAGCAGGCAACCACTCGGGCTGCCAAAGCGAAGGCTGGCTGACCGCTTGGAAAAGTTGTTCAACCACTCTTTCTGCCAGCTCGCCATGTCCCCACACCACAGGTCCACATTCATCGAAATCTGAAGCAGGAAATCCCATGCAAAAACTCAACATCACGCTCGAGTCGTAATCGAGTGCCAGCAATCGCTCATAGGCCGATTTGGCTGGCTCCATCCAAGTGCTTTGCGCATTCAAAGAAATCAAATACGGGAACCGCCGAACATGCATGGGTTCTTTGCGTCCCAACTTTAAACGCCGTTGCATCAGTTGTGCTGCCAACTCACCCGTATCGGCCATGTCAATGTGCGGGTAAGTGCGGTACGAAACCAAACCATCACTGAGCGCCAACATGCGCTTGGTCACATTGGCGTGCAAATCGAGGCTGGCAATAATGGGCATGGCGGGGCCTACCAACTGCCGAATGCGCGAGATCAATTCACCTTCGCTGTCATCGGCATTTTCTGCCACAGCAGCACCGTGCAAATCCAAATACACACCGTCCAATCCTTGGGGCAAAGCACGTTGCGCATCCTCCAAGATGGCTTGGCTGATGCGCTCAAACGCGTCCTGGGTCACGTACGAAGAAGGTGTGGCACCCGCCCAGGCAGAAGGCACAAGCTCCCAGTGCAAGCGCTTGGCCACATCGATGAAGCCAGCAATGGGAATATTGATGCCGGAGAGTTGTTCAATCACCGCCTGCCCGCGCATGAAAGCGGGAAAAGATTCACCGCGATTGAACGCAGTCCAATCGGCCAAACTGGGGGCGAAGGTATTGGTCTCGTGCTGATAACCAGCGATCAAAATGCGTGTCATGGCAGTTTTTGGAGATTGAAAAAACGATTAAAAAATAGCAGGGGGCGCTGCTTCAAATAATTTGCGTGTGTAAGCGTGTTGTGGCGAAGCGTACAAATCAGCTGTGCGTCCTGCCTCCACAATTTCGCCTTGGTGCATCACGATCACATGATCGCAAAGCTGAGCAGCCACACGCAAATCATGCGTGATGAACAGCATGCCCAAGCCCAAGCGTGCTTGAATTTCTCGCAGCAAAGTGAGAATCTGTGCCTGCACACTGACATCAAGTGCGCTAACAGCCTCGTCGGCCACTAACACTTTAGGCTCACAAGCCAAGGCGCGTGCGATGGCCAATCGCTGTCGTTGCCCACCACTGAATTGCGTGGGGTATCGGCTGAGCGACTCCACTGGCAAGCGAACTTGTTGCATCAAGGTTTCAGACAGTTGGCGCGCTTTGTCTTCTGACATGCCAAAGTTAATGGCCCCTTCCACAATGGACTGGCCCACTGTGCGGCGTGGATTCAATGACCGATTGGGATCTTGAAAAACCACCTGCACATGACTGCGCAAAGGCCTCAGTTGACTTTCGCTCAAGCTGGCAATTTCATGATCAGCCCAATGAATCTCGCCTGCGGTCGGGTCAATCAATCGAATCAGGCAACGTGCCAAGGTCGATTTGCCAGAGCCCGACTCACCCACAATGCCAATGGTTTCACCTGCTCGCACAGCCACGCTGGCCGCTTTCAATGCATGCGTTTCATGACCACGACCTAACCAATCTCGACTGACATACGTTTTCGTAACGGCTGTGCCCTTCAAAATGGGAGCGCCTTGCGCCTCTGGCCTTGGCGGCGGTGGCGTCATGCTGGGTACAGCAGCCAACAGGGTTTGCGTATAAGTTTCACGTGGGTGCTTCAAGACCTGTTCACAAGTTCCCGACTCCACAGCGCGGCCTTGGTTCATGACCAACACGTCGTCTGCAATTTCAGCCACCACGCCCATGTCATGTGTAATGAACAACACTGCGCAACCTTGCTCGGCTTGCAACTGAGAAATGAGTTTCAAAATTTCTTTTTGCGTGGTCACATCCAAAGCGGTGGTGGGCTCATCACAAATGAGCAAAGCTGGCTTCAAAATAACGGCCATGGCAATCACAATTCGCTGTCTTTGGCCGCCACTTAACTG
>SXXD01000163.1 GCA_005789685.1 Burkholderiales bacterium | reverse complement strand
TGGCGCATGGCGCGCTTGCTCACGCTGGACTGTGATCAAGGCGCGTCACTTGAAACCATTACCTTGGGGGTCACCCACTTGGCGGAAATGGCCTTAGACGAAGCGTGTCAGCAGGCATTTCATGACTTGGATGAGCGGCACGGCCCGCCAATGCTGGCATCTGGCGAAAGAGCAGAGTTTTGGGTGATCGGCATGGGCAAGCTGGGCGCGCGCGAACTGAATGTCTCGAGCGACATCGACCTTATTTATGTGTATGACGAAGATGGCGAAACAGCTGGCAACGCACAGGGCATCGGCAAAATTTCGGTGCAAGAATATTTCAGTCGAGCCGTCAAAGCCCTTTTCACTTTGATTGGCGAGACCACGGAACATGGCTTTGTTTTTCGGATGGACTTGGCGCTTCGGCCGAACGGTAACTCTGGGTCCAGCGTGGTCTCTTTGGGTGCGTTGGAAGAGTACTTGCTCGTTCAGGGCCGCGAGTGGGAGCGCTTTGCGTGGATGAAAAGCCGGGTCATCGCACCCAGAAGCGCCCTCCAAAATGCTTCAGCTGACAAGCTTCGCAGTGTCGTTTTGCCCTTTGTGTTCAGACGGTATTTGGATTACAACGTGTTTGAGTCTTTGAGAACCCTGCACCAACAAATTCGCGACCATGCCGCCAAGAGAAGTGCCGGACACCCCGAGCGCGCCAACGATGTCAAACTTTCAAGGGGCGGCATTCGCGAAATTGAATTCACGGTGCAACTGTTGCAGGTGGTGCGGGGCGGCCAGTTTCCAGAACTGCGAACTCGCCCCACGCTAGATGCCATACAGCGCGTGGCCAAAGCCGGTCTGATGCCTGCTGAAACCGCACAGGCCCTCACGCAAGCCTATGTGTTTTTGCGCAAAGTGGAGCATCGAATTCAATATTTAGACGATCAGCAAACACATGTGCTGCCCACGCAAGATGCCGACTTACGGTGGATTGCCAGCACCATGGGGTATGCGGAAAGCCATGATTTCCTGATCGATTTAAATGGCCATCGCGAAGTTGTGGCACACGAGTTTGATATTTTGTTGGGCGGTGATCGCCAATGCCAGGTTAGTGAAACGAGCGCCGCCAGCGAGAGGCCCGAGCTAGAGGCGGTGTTGGACCTTTTTCAGGGTGAGGCCCGCACCCGCTTGGCGCATTGGCAAGACAGCCCCAAAGTCAAAAGCCTTCGAGACGATGCAAGGGGCCGCCTCATGCGGCTATTGCAACGCACGTCCCAATGGCTTCAAGAAGGTCGGGTTGAAGAGGACGCGGTAGTCCGGATGGCCGACTGGATGGAGCCTTTGATGCGGCGCGAAAGTTACTTGGCCATGATGCTTGAGAGACCCGCGGTCCATGAGAGATTGCTTCGCCTGTTGGGGGCTGCCAAATGGCCAGCACGCTATTTGGTACAGCATCCAGGTGTGATCGACGAGTTGGCCAATGGCGATGTGTTGCAACAAAGGTTTGTAGCGCAAGACTTTGAGTCTGAACTTCAGGCAAGGCGGGCCGCCTTAAAAAGAACCCTTGAAGACGACGAAGAGAACTTGTTGAATTTGCTTCGCCGGGCGCACCATGCCGAGGTTTTTCGAACCTTGGCACGTGACGTGGAGGGGCGCCTGACCGTGGAACAAGTGGCCGACGATTTGAGTGCCATGGCCGACGCCGTTTTGCGTGTCACGGCCGAATGGTGTTGGTCGTGCTTAAAAAACCGACACCGTGAGGAGCCGCTGTTTGGCATTGTGGCTTACGGCAAATTGGGTGGTAAAGAGCTGGGGTATGGCAGCGATTTAGACATCGTTTTTGTCTACGAAGATCCCGATGAGCGGGCGCCTGAGGCCTACGGCGCCTTTGTCAGAAAGCTCATCAATTGGTTCACGGTCAAAACCTCAGAAGGTGATTTGTTTGAAATCGATACGGCGCTTCGCCCCAATGGAAGCTCAGGTTTGTTGGTAACCACTTTCGCCGCATTTGAAGACTATCAACAACAAAGAGGCAGCAACACAGCATGGACTTGGGAGCATCAGGCGATGACGCGGGCACGCTTTGTGATGGGACATGAGGCGATGGCAAGCCAGTTTGACCAAGTTCGACGCAGCGTCATCAGCGCGCCCCGCGATGAAGCCGCTTTGAAATCTGAAATCGTGACCATGCGCAATCGGGTCCGAACAGCACACACCATCAAGCCCGATCTTTTTGATGTGAAGCACAGTCCGGGTGGCATGGTGGATGCCGAGTTTGCCGTTCAGTACTTGGTCCTCATGCAGGCCTGCGCGCACCCAGAATTGGCCGACAACGTGGGCAACATTGCCTTGCTTCAGCGGGCTGAAGTTGCTGGATTGCTTTCCAAGGACGTTGGCGTGAAGGCTTCTGCGGCTTACCGCGAACTGCGCCGCGTGCAACACAAGGCGCGGCTGAATGAGGCCCCCACCCAGGTGCCGCAAGCCGAACTGCAAAAGGAAAGAGACGCCATTTTGACGCTTTGGCGGGCTGTTTTTCCCGAAGTAGCAAAGGGATTAAACAGCCCGTGACAATTTAAAAAAATAGAAGTAAACTGTTCAGTCACAAAACAGAATGGACAGTTCAATGTTTAACATCAAGCGCATCAAATCCTTGGCCGCAGTGGTATGGGTGCTGGCCATGTCATCCAGTTGGGCACAAACTGCCCCCTCGTCTGTGGCGCAGGCGGCGTCATGCCCCGCATTGTTGAACCATACATTTCCAAGACTACAAGATGAGAAGCCGCAATCGCTGTGTCAGTACAGTGGCAAGGTGATCTTGGTGGTCAACACGGCCAGTTATTGTGGCTTCACGTCGCAATACAAGGGTCTAGAAGCGGTTTACAGCCAATACAAAGACAAAGGTTTGGTTGTTTTGGGTTTTCCGTCGAATGACTTCGCACAGGAAAAAGGCAACAACCAAGACATCGCTGATTTTTGTGAAAGCACCTTTGGTGTGAAGTTCCCGATGTTCACCAAAACAGCCGTCACGGGCGATGCGGCAGCACCTTTTTTCAAGCAGTTGGCGCAGGCCCCTGGCCAAAGACCTAAGTGGAATTTTTACAAATACTTGATTGGCCGCGATGGCAAGCTGATTGACAGCTACAGCAGCATGACCAGCCCTGAAAGCAAAAGCCTGGTCCAAGCCATTGAGAAAAGCCTGGCACGAAAAGCCTCTTGAGCTTTGCGCCAGCAGGACCTGTTAGACCCCACAGAGAACGACATCTTGAAGTACAAAAAGATTGCCATTGTTGGCTCGGGCATTTCGGGCTTGGCTGTTGCGCACAGCTTACAAGGTCAAGCCGATATCACGCTGTTTGAAGCTGGCGCGTACTTTGGCGGTCATGCCAATACCGTGGACATCACCTTGCCTTCGGACAAAGGCATGCGCACCCATGGCGTGGACACTGGGTTTTTGGTGTTCAACGAAAGAACCTATCCCAACCTGATCAACCTGTTTGCGGAGTTGGGCGTCGAGACAGCCTTGTCAGACATGTCGTTTTCTGTGCAAGCACCCAAGGCCTGGGGCCAAGAGGCCTTGGAGTGGAGTGGAAGCGACTTAGACACCGTATTTGCACAACGCCGAAACCTGCTGAGGCCGCAGTTTTTAAAAATGTTGTATGACGTTTTGCGCTTCAACAAACTGTGTACGCGCATTGCCGAGCAGCAAACAGAAAGTGAAATGCGGCAACCACTTGCTGATTTTTTAAAACAGCATCGCTTCAGTGAGGCCTTTCAAAACTGGTATTTCTTGCCCATGATGGGATGCATTTGGAGTTGCCCAACCGATCAAATGTTGGCTTTTCCAGTCGCCACCATGATTCGCTTTTGCCACAACCATGGCCTGATTCAAGTCAGCAATCGCCCACGCTGGTTCACCGTCAAAGGCGGCTCAAGGAACTATGTTGAAAAAATAGTCAGCGGCATTGCCGATAAGCGTTTGAACACGCCCGTCCAAATGATTGAGCGCGACGAAGACGGGGTGCGAGTGATGACGCAAGGCCATGCTGAACGCTTTGACGAAGTGGTGCTTTGTACACACTCAGATCAAGCTTTGCGCCTCCTCAGAACGCCAAGCCAGGCCGAGGCGCAGTACTTATCGGCCATCCGCTATCAAGACAATGTGGCGGTTTTGCATACCGAAGAAAAAGTGCTGCCAAGCAGACGCAAGGCTTGGGCGGCATGGAATTATGTGCGTGCAGAAAATCATCAACAAGAAAGCAGCAGAGTGTGTCTGCACTATTTGTTAAACAAACTGCAACCGCTGCCCTACGCCCAAGCGGTTGTGGTTTCGCTCAATCCAACGCAAGCCATCAATCCGAAAAAAATCATTCAAACCATTGATTACGCGCACCCCGTGTTTGATTTGCCAGCCATTGATGCGCAACAACACCTGCACCAAATACAAGGACAACAACACACTTGGTATGCAGGTGCTTGGTTGGGCTATGGCTTCCATGAAGATGGTTTGAAATCAGGTCTGTCGGTGGCCAGAGAACTGCTCAAGAGGGTCAATGCATGAGCACGGGTGGCGTACTCTTGGGACATGGCCAAGTGCGCCATGTTCGCTTGCGACCGGCGCGACATGCCTTTGATTACAGCGCTTATTTTTT
>SXXD01000162.1 GCA_005789685.1 Burkholderiales bacterium | reverse complement strand
CATTTGTGGCATATTCCAATTGGTAAAAATTGAAGGAGCCAACATGCAGTTTGAAGATATGAATCGCCGCAATCACCTCAAATTAATGGGTGCAGCGGGTTTGTCAGCAGCAGGATTTCCAGCCTTAGGTCAAACCAGCAACTGGCCCGACAAGTCCGTCAGGTGGATCGTGCCCTTTGCCCCTGGTGGTACGTCCAGCATTGTGGCGCGATCCATTGGCGCAGAGCTCACCAAGCAATTGGGTGTGCCTTTTGTCATTGACAACAAAGGCGGCGGCGGCGGTGTGCCTGCCATGCAAGAAGCACTGCGCGCACCTGCCGATGGTTACACCATTGTCATGAGCCATATTGGCTTGATGGCTGTCAACCCACTCATTTATCCAGACAGTGGGTATGACGTCAACAAAGACTTCACCTCTGTCACTTTGTTGTCGCGTGTGCCCAGTTTGTTTGTGGTGCACAAAGACGTGCCTGCCAAAGATTTCAAATCCTTTGTAGCGTATGTCAAATCCAAACCGGGTCAATTGAACTATGCATCTGCAGGCAATGCCAGTGCAGGTCACTTGGCAGTAGAAGCCTTGAAAGTGGCCACAGGCATGTTCATCACGCACATTCCTTACCGCGGCACCGGCCCCGCGTTGAACGATGTCTTGGCTGGCCGCATTGAGTTCATGTCTGCCGGAACACCTGCATTGCTGCCGCACATTAAGAGCGGCGCTTTGCGTTGCATTGCTGTAGGCACCAGTCAGCGCATTCCTGTGTTGCCCGATGTGCCCACTGTGGCAGAGTTGGGATTCAAAGACTTTGAAACAGTTCAGTGGTACGGCATCACCGTTAGAAATGGCACGCCTCTTGAGATCATCAACAAATTGCAGCAAGAATGTGCCAAAACCATGAAGGCGCCAGAGGTCATTAAACGCAATGAAGCAGAGAGCGCCATTCCTGGTGGTGGATCGCCTGCTGAATACGCGGCGTTCATTGCCAAAGAACAAGCCCGCTGGAAGACCGTGGTTGAAAGAGCTCAAATTAAACCGGGTTGATACCCTGGTGTTGCCGTTGCATTGCCCATGTCTGAAATTGAATTCAAAGAAACATTGAATCCGATTGCCATTGTGCAGAATCGCCAAACTGTGGGTGGTCCACAAGAGTCTGAAATGAAACGAATGTTGGCGCTGGCCAAGCAAACCATCAAAGACCAAACGCAATGGGTACAGACCAAGAAAAATGCCATCGACCATGCGGCCAAAGGTTTGGACCGTGATTTTGTAAAACTCATTTAAGTGCCCTGATGACTTTCTCGCTTCAATTTAGTCGCTTAGGGCTCGTCGCTTGTTTACTTTTTTTATCAGAGCTTTCGCTTGCTGAAGCTCTCAAGGTCAAGCCTTTACTCAATTCAAATCCAGAGCGCGTGCTGTTTGTGGGAAACAGTTATTACTATTACAACAACAGCCTTCACAACCATGTGTCTGATTTAGTGAAAGCTTCGGACGCTGCATTGGGTGCACGTTTGCAGTTCAAGTCCTCTACCATTGGAGGCGCTGCGCTCAACCATCACAATATGGCGCATTTGACAGAGCCCGGCAGTTTAGGTGTGACTCAACCCTTTCAGTGGGTGGTGATGCAGGGTGGGAGCGCAGAGCCTCTGTCTCAAAGCCGACGAGAAATTTTCCGCCAAACGGCCATGACCCATGCAGAGATGGTCAAGGCCAGAGGCGGCCAAGTGGCTTTGTACATGACGCATGCTTATGTGAAGCCACATAGACTAGCAAGCCCTCAGAATATAACCGCCACAGAGTCAATGTATGTTGAAGTGGGCAATGAAATCGGCGCCTTGGTCATACCAGTGGGGTTGGCATTCAGGGAGGCTTATCAAAGATTTCCGAACTTGAAACTCCACCTGCCAGACGGCACACACCCCTCCTTGCTGGGCACTTATTTGGCCGCGTGCACAACCTATGCAACGCTTTATGGCCGTTCACCCGTAGGCGTCAAATACAACAAGTTAGATCCAAGCTACTTATCTCATGGGGCCAATGCCATTGATGAGGCCACAGCAACTCAGTTGCAACAAGTGGCGCAAGATGTGGTGACTGAATTTTTCCAAAGAAAATAAATGATCCCAACCAAGTTGCTTCAATTTATTTTGCGAAGATGCATTCTGTTTGCATGGGGTTTGACGTTTTTGTTTTTGCAGGGCTGTAGCAGTTTGCAGCCCATCGCCAAAGTCAATTCACACGAATCGATTCAAGCAGAGAATCAAGCCGCAGCCGCAATCTGGCAGCCAGAAGATCAATTGAAGTGGGAGGTCGTGAAGATTCCAGGCAAAGTGCCCACGCAATATTCGGTGGTTCGCTTAAGCGATCGCCGCAGCTTGATGGCCCGTGCTTCCTCTTCAGCCAGCATGCTTAGAAAAGAATTGCGTATTGAACCCGCACAACTGAACGAGTTGAGCTTTTCATGGCAAATTCAAAAGCTCATTGACGGTGCCGACATGGCACAGCGTGATCAAGACGACTCGCCTGTCAGATTGGTTTTGGCCTTTGACGGCGATCGCAGTCAGTTTTCCCCTAAAAATGCCATGCTGAGTGAGCTGACACATGCGCTGACTGGCCAGCCCATGCCCTATGCCACGCTCATGTATGTGTGGTGCAACCAACGGCCTGTGAATTCGGTCATTCAAAATCCTAGAACCGATCGAATTCGAAAAATAGTGGTCGAAACAGGCGCCAGTCGTTTAAACCAATGGATCACTTACGAGCGCAACATTCGGGCTGATTACGAAAAAGCTTTTGGCGAGCCACCCGGAGCCCTTATCGGCATTGGCTTGATGACCGACAGCGACAACACCCGCAGCCAAGCGCAAGCTTGGTATGGCCCCATTGCACTGAATGTGGTTTCTCGTAACACATTCGTGCTTGAGGGCTCTGTAAAATAAGCCTCAAAATGGGGATTCCCCTCTGCCTAAATCGGGCCTGTTTGTTGCATAGTTCAGGGTAGTTTTTTAGGGAAGTGAATGTTTGCTTTTGTCGTTCAACGTCTTATCCAGGCCATCATGGTCATGGTCTCAGTCGCGTTCATCGCGTTCCTCTTGTTTCAGTACGTGGGCGATCCTGTGCTGTTCATGTTGGGTCAAGATGCCACGGCCGATCAAATTGCGGCACTGCGCAAAGATTTGGGGCTTGACCAGCCCTTTATTGTGCAGTTTGGCCATTTTTTATTGAACGCTGTTCAAGGTGAATTTGGCATCAGTCTCAGGCAAGGCGCCAAAGTGTCTCAGCTCATTTCAGATCGTTTTCCTGCAACTTTAGAGTTGGCTGTCATTGCCGCTGGCATGGCGCTTTTGTTGGGAATTCCCATGGGCGTTTATGCCGCTCTCAAGCGTGGCACCTTGTCTAGTCAATTGCTCATGACTTTTTCGCTTTTGGGCGTGTCGCTGCCCACTTTCCTCATTGGCATTTTGCTCATTTTGTTTTTTGCAGTGCTGCTAGGTTGGCTTCCAAGTTTTGGCCGGGGTGATGTGGTCAAAATTGGTTGGTGGAGCACAGGGCTGCTTACCGCCAAAGGCTGGCAACACATTGTTTTGCCAGCACTCACGCTCACTGTTTTTCAGCTCACACTGATCATGCGCTTGGTGCGTGCTGAAATGCTGGAAGTACTGCGCACCGACTACATCAAATTTGCACGTGCCCGTGGCTTGTCAAACCGAGCCATTCACTTTGGCCATGCCCTTAAAAACACGCTGGTGCCTGTCATGACCATCACAGGCCTGCAACTGGGCGGACTCATTGCGTTTGCCATCATCACAGAAACTGTGTTTCAGTGGCCAGGCATGGGCTTGCTGTTCATTCAAGCGGTCACATTTGCAGACGTACCTGTCATGGCGGCCTATTTGTGCCTAATTGCACTCATTTTTGTGGTGATCAACCTCACCGTCGATTTGCTTTACTTTGCTGTAGATCCTAGGCTGCGTGTTGGCAAAGCCGGCGGTCATTGAAGCAAATTCTCTTAAGAAAGATTTAGACGGCATGTCCAATCCTATTTCTCGTTGGCTAAGCAGCGATGTTGGCTACAGCTTCCGAAACTCCAAAACCGCCATGGTTGCCGCTTTCATTGCTTTCGTGTTTATTTTCTGTGCTTTGTTTGCAAAGTGGGTGGCCCCTTACAACCCGTTTGATGCCGCATCGCTCGAACTCATGGACTCACTCTTGCCGCCCGCTTGGTCTGCCGATGGCAGTACCAAATATTTGCTGGGCACAGACGACCAAGGCCGCGATATTTTGTCGGCCCTGATGTATGGCACCCGCATTTCTTTGGTGGTGGGCATGGCGTCCGTCATGCTCTCTTTGGTGGTCGGCGTCAGCCTTGGCCTCATTGCAGGCTTTCGTGGTGGTTGGCTCGATGCTTTTCTCATGCGTTTGTGTGACGTCATGCTCTCGTTTCCAGCCATCTTGGTGGCCTTGCTCATTGCCGGTGTTGGCCGTGCTGTTTTTCCGAATGCCGATGACTCCTTGGCTTTTGGCGTGCTCATCATTTCAATTTCGCTCACCGGTTGGGTGCAATATGCCCGTACGGTGCGCGGTACCACCTTGGTGGAGCGCAACAAAGAGTATGTGCAAGCTGCGCGGGTGACGGGCGTGGCGCCGCTTCGCATCATGTTGCGCCACGTGTTGCCCAATGTACTGGGGCCCGTTACGGTGCTGGCCACCATTCAAGTGGCCTCGGCCATCATTACCGAGGCCACGCTCTCATTTTTAGGTGTGGGTGTACCGCCTACGTCGCCATCGCTTGGCACACTCATTCGCATTGGCAACGACTTTTTGTTTTCAGGTGAGTGGTGGATTACCATTTTCCCGGGTCTTACTTTGGTGCTCATTGCCTTGTCGGTTAATTTGTTGGGCGATTGGCTGCGTGATGCCCTGAACCCTCGTTTGCGTTAATTTTTAAATTCAAGCGACGTGTTTAAAGAGAGTTCTATTTCATGAGTTTGTTACAAGTTAAAAATTTGGTGGTGGAGTTTCCAAGTCGGCACGGCACATTGCGTGCGCTAGATGAAATTTCATTTGACATTGCACCTGGAGAAATTTTGGGTGTGGTGGGCGAGTCGGGTGCAGGCAAGTCACTCACGGGGGCCTCTATCATTGGTTTGTTAGAGCCGCCAGGCCGCATTGCCTCTGGCCAAATTCTGTTAGAAGGTCAGCGCATTGACAATCTGAACAACGATCAAATGCGCAGCATTCGGGGTCGCAAGATTGGTGCTATTTTTCAAGACCCACTCACCTCTTTGAACCCGCTGTATTCAGTGGGCAAACAATTGACAGAGACCATTCAAGCGCACTTGCCCGTGTCAGATCAAGAAGCGCGGCAGCGTGCCATTGCCTTGTTGCAAGACACTGGTATTTCAGCAGCAGCAGAGCGAATCGACCATTACCCACATCAGTTTTCTGGTGGCATGCGACAGCGTGTGGTCATTGCCTTGGCCTTGGCTGCCGAGCCTCAATTGATTGTGGCCGACGAGCCCACCACCGCGTTGGATGTGTCCATTCAAGCGCAAATTATCAGCCTCCTGAAAAACGTTTGCAAAAAACGCGGTGCCGCCGTCATGCTCATCACCCACGACATGGGTGTCATCGCTGAAACATGCGATCGTGTGGCCGTCATGTATGCCGGGCGCATTGCCGAGATTGGGCCGGTTCATCAAGTCATCAACCACCCTGAGCACCCCTACACCGCGGGCTTGATGGCTTCTATTCCAGACATGGACGTTGACCGCGAGCGTTTGAACCAAATTGATGGGGCCATGCCGCGCCTCAATGCCATTCCCAAAGGCTGTGCCTTCAATCCGCGCTGCCCGCAGGTTTTTGACCGGTGTTTAAATGAGCGCCCTGATTTGGCTGCGGTATCCAGGAGTGGACAAAACACCCCAACGCAGGTGGCCTGCTGGTTACACCACGCCAACACATTGGAGGGCGTGTCATGAGCGTTCAAGACCCTCAACAAAATTCAAAAGCCTTGGTGGTCGCCCACGACCTTGCCAAAACCTTCGATGTCTCTGCACCGTGGCTAAGCCGGGTCATTGAGCGCAAACCACGCCAATTGCTCAAAGCCGTTGATGGCGTGAGTTTCGAAATTGAGCGCGGTAAAACATTGGCGCTGGTCGGTGAATCAGGCTGCGGCAAAAGCACCGTTGCACGTTTGCTGGTGGGTCTGTATGAACCCACCCGCGGCGGCTTGACCTTTGATGGGCAGGACGCGCACGCTGCCTTCAAATCAAGCGATGCCAAGGCCATGCGCAAGCGCATTCAAATGATTTTTCAAGACCCCTATGCCAGCTTGAATCCAAGGTGGACGGTTGAGGCCATTGTGGGCGAGCCCTTGCATGAACATGGCATGACCAAAGACGAACAAGAGTTGAAAGACCGGGTGGCCGAATTGCTCAAGTCGGTTGGCTTGTCGGCGCTTGATATGGTCAAGTACCCGCACCAGTTTTCAGGCGGTCAACGCCAGCGCATTTCTATTGCCCGCGCTTTGGCCACGGCGCCAGAATTTTTAGTGTGTGACGAGCCTACATCGGCGTTGGATGT